>NZ_JBLVQN010000035.1:0-64615 GCF_058323225.1 Neobacillus sp. PVCKKU3 | reverse complement strand
CAATAAAGTTGAGTTGATTAGCTCAAAAATGTTACGTTGGCTTCGTTTCAAATGAAACGAATATTATTGTTTGTTGACGTTTTTGTTTGTTTAGTTTTCAAAGAACCATCTTACTCCGTCACTCAAGAGCGACTTTATTAATATATCATCTGCTTACTTAAAAGTCAACAACTTTTTTCAAGTTGTTTTTGTGTCAGCAGCGACGTTTATTAATATAACAAGATAATAATCGAATGTCAACAGTCTTTTCAAAAAAACATAGTTTATCCCTTTTTTTGTTCTTTCTTACCTCTGCGCATGTATTTAAAACACTCATTTGGTGAAGCAACTCTTCTAAATAAATCAAAAAGGATTTTGTATCTTTCCTCCATTGCTCTTTTCACAATATGATCAATACGTTCATCCCTTAAGTCAAAAAGAATTTCATCCATTTCTCTCTTTATTAAGTATTCTATTTCTTTTACTTCCTTCTCGTTGATTAAAAGCCCGTACATAGATAACCTCCAATAAATGGTATGTTATAGTAGTCTTTTCCATTTTGTTTACTTTTATAATAAAAATCTTTCATCATATTTTTAAAAATCACATCATATGTTTGAGACAAGGATGGCAGTGGACGAGGTGGAAGCGATGAATTTCTTTTTTATTGTTAATGGTAAAGCGTTAAAAAGTGTTGTGTTAATTATGGTTGCCGCTTTCTTTACAGCTTGGTTTCTCTATATGGAGAACCTGACGCAAATCCCTGTATTTTCAACCAAGGATGGCCCAAAGGCCGTTTTCCGAGGTGAAAAGGATGTGGCCCTGACATTTAATATTGGCTGGGGCGACGTTAAAGCAGAGCCTATTTTGGATACGTTGAAAAAGGAAAATGTGAAGTCTGCCACATTCTTTTTATCCGGTTCCTGGGCGGAACGACACCCGGATCTTGTCAGCCGGATTGTCAAGGACGGCTATGAAATCGGCCTGCTTGGTTATAATTATGTAGACTATCGGGACGAAGAGGATGGAAAAATCAGCAAAGACATTTTAAAGGCCCAGGAGGTTTTTAAAAAGTTAAATGTAAAGGGGATTAAACTTCTAAGGGCTCCAACAGGACATTTTGATAAACGCACATTATCGATTGCGAAGCGTTACGGCTATACAGTCGTACATTGGCGTTTGGATTCAAAGGACTGGCAAAATCCAGGTGTTGCGAAGATTGTAGAAAATGTGAAGAATGCAGAAAAAGGTGATATTATTCTTCTGCATGCCTCCGATTCTGCCAAACAAACAGCAGAGGCTTTACCGCTAATCCTGCAGGATCTTAGGAATAAAGGCCTAAAATTCGTAGCCGTATCGGAAATGATTGCAAACGGAGAAGTCCAATCTAAAGAAATAAAATAACCAAAAAAACCGTCCGAAAAATTAAACGGACGGTTTTTTTGTTAATTTTTTACCTGCTTTATTTTTTCCACGATTATTGGTTGATTGGCTTATGCGTTGCTCACGTTCCTTTACTGACTTGGCATTTAATTTATGAAGAACCAGCAGCTGGTAGGCGTTGCAGGCAAGTAACGCTGCCACCATTAAATAGACCCAGCTTTTTTCATTTTCCTGAAGAGCTGGCATCCACTCCACCAGAGTAACAACAACCATAAAGAAAAGAGCAGGAACAAACGCCTCCCGGTCGGTTTGTTTCATTTTATACCAGGCAGCAATCAATCCGACAGCTAATACAAAGACCGCCAACCCTACATAAGGAAGCAGCGAATCTCCCTCTTTTGCAAAATTGACATAGCGAAAATAAACTAAATCAAACAGGGCAAACAGAAGCAGAATGACCTGAACCCCATTCCAAAGGGTGACGGATTTAAATATACCTAATCCGAAGCGATGGACCGTTAAATAGGCAAAAAAGCCCATTTGGCTGATCAAGCTGAATAGAAAGCCCATGAAAAGCAGCCATACCGCTGTGGAAACGATGTCGATTATTTGAAAATTAATAAAATATGACTCAAATTCATTCCAGCGAACAATAAAACCCACAACAGCCGTCGTGATTCCGCCGACTAATAATGTGGTCATAAACAGTCTTACCCAGTTACGGCTTGTCACACTATAAACCCCCATAAAAAGTTAATACATTCTGATTGTACCAAGCAAAATTTGAAAAATCCATAAAATGCGTGAACCGCGTATAATCTTTCGACATTTTCTTCATTATAAAATTAAGGATTCTTATGTGAAAGGAGCTTCAAAATGAGAGCAAAATTTACTGTGCTCCTCCTGCCTGTTTTTGTTTTTTTAACTAGCTGTTCCGGTAACAACGATCTTAGCGCCGGGTTGCAGCCTGATTATGATCAGACCAAAAAAATGGTCGTGGATATTTTAAAGACGGATGATGGAAAGAAAGCAATCCAAGATGTCATGTCCGATGACAAAATGAAGGAAAAACTGGTGATGGACCAAAATGTCGTGGCTCAGACGATTGAACAAACATTAACCTCTGATAAAGCAACAGAGTTTTGGAAAAAAACCTTCAGCGACGCGAAATTTGCTCAAGGCGTTGCCAAGAACATGCGGGCAGAAAATGAAAAATTACTTAAGGATTTAATGAATGACCCTGAATATAGAGCCATGATGATCGAAGTGTTCAAGGAACCAGAAATTCAAAAGCAAATGGCAGATGCCCTAAAAACCAAGGAGTATCGTGAACAGCTTCAAAATGTAATAACTGAGACTATTGACAGCCCGCTTTATAAAGCAAAAATTCAGGAATTGCTCTTAAAAGCCGCTGAGCAGGCAAATACCAAAGAAACCTCAAAAGATAACAAAAGCGGCGGTGAGCAAGGTTCATAATTCCACTGTCCAAAATAAAAACCTCCTCCAAACGGAAGAGGTTTTCTTTTGGCTGCAGTTCTTTTTTACTACTCAAACCCTAGCAAAACTGCAGATCTAAAAAATTATTTTCCAAGCCGGTCCGCGACTTTTTCGGCAATTTCCAAATAAATTTTTCCTAACTGATGGTCTTCCTGATAGATGGACGGCGCAAAGTCTTCATCGTTCCAGTCAGGCTGGTTAAGTGGCAGACGTCCAAGCACTTCCGTATTTAGCTCGTCGGCCAACTTATCTCCGCCGCCGCGACCAAACACATATTCCTTTTCACCTGTCAGCTTGCTTTCAAAATAGGCCATGTTCTCAATAACCCCGAGCACTTCATGATCGGTTTTCATCGCCATCGCACCTGCGCGGGCAGCTACAAAGGCTGCGGTTGGATGCGGGGTGGTAACGATAATTTCTTTGCATGCCGGCAGCATGCTATGAACATCTAAGGCAACGTCGCCTGTTCCTGGCGGTAAGTCCAGAAGTAAATAATCAATGTCGCCCCACTCTACCTCGTTGAAAAAGCTGTTCAGCATTTTTCCGAGCATTGGGCCGCGCCAGATAATTGGTGAATTATCCTCCACGAAAAATCCCATTGAAATTACTTGAACACCAAAACGCTCAACAGGAATAATCTTTTCGCCTCGGACAACCGGCCGATTCGTAATTCCCATCATATCCGGTACGCTGAAACCGTAAATGTCGGCATCGATAAGCCCGACCTTTTTACCTAAGCGCGCCAGAGCAACAGCGAGGTTAACAGATACCGTCGATTTTCCTACTCCGCCTTTTCCGCTGGCAATTGCGATAAAGGTAGTGGACTGGGAATTAAGGAGATTCTTTTCCTTTTCTGGTTCAGCCTGGCGATGGGCAGCAAGCACTTCATCAGGAAGCTGGTTGAAGCGGATTCCTACTGTTGCGGCACCTGCTTCCTTCAACAGGTTCACAATTTGCGTTTGTAGCTGCAGCTGCTCACTTGTCCCTGTTCTAGCAATCGCTACCTTGACACTGACATGGCTTTTTTCTTCTTTAATTTTTATCTCTTCTATAGCATTTAATTCTGCTAAAGTTTTATGTAAAAATGGCTCTTTGAGGCTGCCAACAACCTCACGGATTCTTGCTTCAGTTAACATTGAAAAACACCTCACCAATTGAATTCGTTTCCTCTAACAGTATATCATAACTATGGCAATATACAGTTAATTGAATCACACATTAAAACCACCGCCATAGGAATAACCTCAAATAAAAAGAGAAGGTGTTCATTCCCGCCTTCCCTTAATCTGTTTCTTTTAATTCCTTTTCATTCGTGAAATATCTTATGATCCCTTTATATATAGAGGCTGCAACCTTCTCTTGATAGTCCTCCCGCTTTAATCTTGCCTTTTCAGCAGGGTTGGAGAGGAAACCAACCTCGACCAGAACACCCGGTTTTTTTGAATGTTTTAAAATATAAACACCGCCTATCGGCTTGGCTTTTCGATTAGTATTTTCTAAGTTTTCCCTGAGCTCCTCTTGAATAAATTTAGCCGCCCTGGCGTTTTCCTTAAAATGAGGGGCGTAAAAGGTTTGGGCGCCGCTCCATCTTGACGAAGGTATGGCATTTAAGTGAATGCTTACAAAGAAGTCATTATCCTCTTCATTAATCATCTTTAATCTGTTTTTCAGATCCTCGACTTTTCTCCTGCTGTAGCCCCTAGTATCAGCATCTGCCAAATCGGTATCGGTTTCTCTTGTCATCACAACAAGTGCACCCTGCTGCTGCAGATAATCTCTGACCTTTAAAGTGATGTTAAGAGCAATATCTTTTTCAAGCGTCTCGCCCGTACCGGCCCCGCCATCCGGACCGCCATGGCCCGCATCCAGCAGAATAATTTTTCCGGAAAGCGGCAGGCTCCATTCTTTCCAGGAATCATCCTCGGCAAAATCATACTGTAAAATTAAAAATAGTGCTAATAAGCCAACTGAAAAAAAAATGATTTTTATTCTTTTTGTAACCAACCAAATCATTCCTTCCCGCTCGTCCCTTGTTCAATAATTTATATGGGACAAGGCGGGACTTTAGAACAGGAATGAAGGCATTGAATTAATGAAGCCGAAGCTTATGGCGTCTTTGCCCTTTTTCATAGCCCTCTCTCCACCAGACATGGACATATTGTTCACAGTGATAATAGAGTGATTCACTCATGACGCCCTCTTCGCCATTTCCCCAATATAGGAGGAAATTAAATAACGTATCAATTAAATGCCTTTCTTCATTAAAGCAGCGCATTCTTACCTGTTCCATACTTTCCCCATGGTAGCCAAATTTGCTAAATTTAGCTCCTAATAGAAAAGCTTCAAGGGCAACATCATAACAGGCCTCTTCCACCCCAGAATTCATAATCAGGCTTGAGGCAATCTTGGTCGATCCAAAATATTGCCGCACTCTCTCTTTTAATGTATTAATGGATAGGTCCCGAAGCACGGACCGTTCGTATTTAATCTGCTTTTCACGTCTTTTTTCTTTAAAGGTTGTAATCACAGTCACTTCTTTTCACCTCTTAAAACTATTCTTTATCCGCTCTCTTGAAGAAATACAAAGACATGTCTAATTTCCATTGCCAATTTTTATCCCTCGTCGATTTTTCTCAGTCAAAAGTTGTAGAAGAAGTTCAAGCTTTTTCCTGAGGGAGGATTTGGAAGAAACCGATATGCTTAAAACATCAAGAATGAAGGGGAGATAAAGATTATGAAAAATAAAGTAGTGATGATTACGGGCGCTTCTAAAGGGTTAGGGCGTGCATTAACATTGGCTTTTGCTGAAAAAGGGGCAAAACTGGCCATTTGCTCAAGAACAACGGATAGCTTAAACACAGTGAAGGAGGAAGCTGAAAAGTTGGGAGCTGAGGTACTGGCTGTTACCGCAGATATATCCAAAGCGCGTGATGTAGAGCGGTTTGTTGCGCTGGCGGAGGAAGCCTACGGCCAGCTTGATGTACTGATTAATAACGCTTCCATGCTGGGCCCGAGTCCAATGCCACTCTTGCTCGATTACCCAGAAGATGATTTTGCGGAGGTCCTTAGGGTAAATGCGGTTTCTACCTTTTCCGTAACAAGAAGAGTCCTCCCCGGGATGCTTCAGCGCAATATAGGCTCCATTATTAATGTGACATCTGAAGCGGGCCACGTCGGCTACGCCGGATGGGGAGCATACGGAATTTCTAAATTTGCGGTTGAAGGCCTGACACAAACATGGGCAGATGAGTTAAGCGAAACAAATATCCGGGTCAACATGGTAGATCCAGGAGAAATGGATACCGACATGCATCAGTTGGCCGTTCCAGATTGCGATTACCCGCTTGCAAAACCGGAGGATATCGTGGACATATTTTTATACCTTGCTTCCGATAAGTCAGTAGGTGTTACCGGGAAACGGTTTGAAGCACAGTCAGAGGAGGGATTGTAAATGCCGGCAAAAGCGTTGGATTTCTATCTTCCCAATGAATTAAATGCCTCCCATCCTCCTGAAAAACGCGGAGTAAGGAGAGATCATGTCCGGATGATGGCACTTAACCGCTATACAGGCGAGGTTAAGCATGACCATTTCTTTCGACTGGCAGATTACCTAAAGCCTGGAGACCTGGTTATTTTAAATAACAGTCGGACAATTCCCGCTATATTACATGCTAAGTGGCTGAGAAGTGCCGGTCAAATTGCACCTAATATAGAAATCCGGCTGTCGAGGCACAGATGCGGTGATACATGGGAAGCTCTTATTGTTGCCAATACCGTAAAAATTGGCGATGCACTTCAATTTTCACCGGAATTAACTGCAATGGTAATAGGTGAAAAAGCACACTCACCGTTAAAAATCATTCAGTTTTCAAAGAAAGGAACAGACTTATTTAATATCATCTATGCTCTTGGAGAACCGGTCCGCTACGAATATATTGAGTATCCTTGGGAACTGGACAACTACCAAACAGTGTTTGCTTGTCATCCAGGCTCAGTGGAGATGCCCTCGGCAGGAAGAGCATTCAGCTGGGAGCTGATTTTTCAATTAAAGCGAAAAAACATCGAGCTTGATTTTATCCAGTTGCATACAGGATTAAGCTATCTCCTTGATGACAGCTGGCATAAGACACCAGCGGAGAATGAGGAAGAATATCATATTTCTGAACAAACAATAGAGCTGATTCGTCAAACAAAAGCTTCCGGTAATCGGATCATCGCAGTTGGAACAACGGTTGTCCGGGCTCTAGAGACCGCATCCCGAAACGGTGCCCTTTCAGGGGTTACAAATCTCTATATTGACCAACACTTTCCTTTAAAAATTGCCGACGGGATCATAACTGGCTTTCATGAGCCGAAAGCAAGCCATCTTGACATGCTTTCAGCCTTTATTTCAGAACAGCATTTGCTTCAAGCATATAAGCAAGCCGTTGCCTGCGGTTATTTATGGCATGAGTTTGGCGATATAAATTTAATTATCTAATCACTGGCAATAAGCTATAATGGCAGTAGGAAAAATCAGTGGGGTGAGAATTCGATGTCTGCTGCGGCTGGGTACGAAGAAATCAGCATTTTAAAGGAAATCGCTGAGCTTTTAAACGAAGGAACAGATATAAGGGATATATTGTCCGGGGTATTGAAAAAACTCCTCCATGTAACGGGCTTGCAAACTGGCTGGATATTCTTAATGGACGAAAATGGTATGCATCAGCTCGCAGCTGATGAAGCCCTCCCGCCTGCTTTAGCCCACGACGGAAAGCGGCGGATGTGCCAGGGCAAGTGCTGGTGTGTAAATAAGTACAATAACGGGCAGCTGAACAAAGCTACGAATATTATGGAATGCAAACGAATTGAAGATGCCATCGAGGAAAAGGCTGGAGAAACTTGCGGTTTAACCCACCATGCAACCGTTCCACTAAGGGCAGGAGCAGAACGGTTCGGCATCTTAAATGTAGGCTCACCATATAAAACCCATTTCGAAAAAAATGAACTTGCCCTGCTTGAAGCAGTTGCCTATCAAATTGGAACGGCCTTAAAACGAATTAAATTAACCCAGAGGGAACAAGAAACGGCGCTTGTTGCTGAGAGGAATCGGCTGGCGAGGGATCTTCACGATTCTGTAAACCAGCTGTTATTTTCCCTCAGTCTTACCGCAAGGGGCGGCGTCGAAATGGCCCAAACAGATGAAATCAAGCAAACGTTCGGCTACATTCAAGATTTGGCCCAGGAAGCACTCGGTGAAATGCGGGCATTGATTTGGCAGCTGAGACCGCATGGACTGGAAAATGGGATTGTCAGCGCCTTGAGAAGCTATGCTGAAATGCTTGGGTTGTCAATTCAAACAAAGGTTGCGGGTGCGGCCAACATTCCCGGTAAGGTCGAAGAAGCATTGTGGCGAATTGGGCAGGAGGCACTGGCCAATTGTAAAAAGCATTCCCAGACAACGGCTGTTCAATTATTTTTCCAAATGTCCAGCGATAAAGTTCTTTTGGTCATAAAGGATTCCGGCTGCGGCTTCCATTATGATGAAAGCCTAGAAATCCCCTCATTGGGGTTAAAAAGTATGAAAACGCGGGCAGAAGCGTTAAATGGGACCTTTCATTTAAAAAGCAAAACGGACAGCGGGACGGAAATCCAAATTGAAATTCCGTTGTAGGGGGGAGAATTCAGTGAGTATACGGATACTAATAGCAGACGACCATCATGTTGTTAGACGGGGATTGGCCTTTTTCCTGCGGACGCAAAACGACCTTGATGTGATTGGGGAAGCAGCAAACGGAGAAGAAGCGGTTGAACTGGCTAAATCATTGAAGCCGGATCTTATTTTAATGGATTTGGTGATGCCGGAAATGGACGGAATCCAGGCAACTACTATCATTAAAAAGGAACAGCCAGAAATCAAAATTATGATGCTGACTAGCTTTTCCGACCAGGACCATGTGATTCCCGCTTTGGAAGCAGGTGCATCAGGGTTCCAATTAAAGGACATTCAGCCAGATGAATTAGTAACGTCCATTAAAAGAATCATGAGCGGAGAAAACCAGCTTCATCCAAAAGCGACTTCGCATTTATTGGCTAATTTGTCCTCTAAAAATAAACCTGAACGGGATTTAATCGAGGAATTAACAAAAAGAGAGCTTGATGTGTTAAAAGAAATTGCCAAAGGAAAAAGCAATAAAGAAATTGCCGGTGCTCTTTTTATTACCGAAAAGACAGTCAAAACACATGTTTCAAACCTGCTTGCAAAGCTCGAACTCGCCGACCGGACACAGGCTGCTTTATATGCGGTCAGGAATCACTTAGTAGACTAAGGACGAATGTGGAGTGACCACATTCGTTTTATTATGCAAAAAAGGCTCCAGACAATTAAACTGAGAGCCTTTTAAGACGTTTCGAACTGAGGCTTTTTTAGCCTGCTACTGAATGTTATTAATATGTTAGTCCATGACCAAGTTTATAGACGTTACCATCGCGATCTTCATAGGCATATTTAAGCCCTTCAGGCATATATTTGTCCTTGTCAAAGCCTGGCACATCGTTTCTTGATACACAGTCTCCATTTTCATCCACTGCAATAACTTCCTCACTTGCTGGCAATGTCAACGGCAATACGCCAATTGGTTTGAAATTACCTGCCATTACCTCAAACTGTGCATTATAGTACGTATCGTATCCAGCAATCAGGGCATCTGCAAGCGGTTCAACATTTCCAAGGATCCACGGCAAAATGAAATTAACACTTATAATGACTTTGCCTCCGCGAACATGAACACTGTCGGCAACTTCCTTTAGATGAGCCATGTTGCTTAAAGTCGTTTCTTCGTAATCAGTTCCATCCAATGCCTTTTCGGGTTTATTCTCGCAAATTTCCAGCTCTAACAACCCTGGTGTAGCGTTAAAATAAGCACCGGATTTTGGATGTAAAAATAAAATCGCAGTTTCCGCTTCTTCATAGTTATCAGTCAAGCTAAACAAGCCAAGCTCCTGGCATTCCTTCCTAGCCTTTTCCGTATAAGAAGCTGCGCGTTCGGGTTCCTTATGGAAAACTTCCACATAAACTTTCTTCGCACCAGTTAAAGGCAATGTCTGATTTGAATTTTTCAAAACAGTTACTGATTTTTTATGAGCTTCATATGCAGCGTCCCAATTTGCTTGATTACTTATCACTGCAGCGGCATTTTCCGGTGACACGTATGTACGATCATCGAATAACCCTAACGCAAACATTTCGGTAAGTAGCCTTATGTTTGCTTCATCAATACGGTCTTCACTAATCCATCCATTTTGGATTGCTAATTTTAGATTTTCAACATCATTTGTATCGGAAACCAGATCCGTTCCCGCATTGACGGCTTTTGCAAAACGTTCTGCCTCAGTCTTATCTTCAACGCCCCAGCTCATTTTATTGGTGACGCCGCTGTCGCTGTTGATATAGCCTTTGAATCCAAGTAATCCTCTAAGAATGTGTTGTAAAAAATACTGATTAAAGGTAAAGCCAACCTCTTCGAATGGGATATCTTCACCTTGGAATTTTTGAACGGCACTTTTTTTGATGCTAGGAATCGAGTAATATGGCATAAAGGATGAGCTGCCATGTTCTACTGCTGCTTGGAACGGCGGCAGGTGATACTTTTCTAAGCTTCCTGGAGTTGGGTATAGATTCCATTTTCCCTCTTCATAATGTGGATCAAATCCATTTTCCCTTGCTCCGCCTCCAGGAAAATGCTTAGTTGTCATTGCAATACTATGACTGCCTAATTCTTCCCCTTGGAATCCGTCAATGACACGACCGATGACATCAGAAATAAATTCTGGGTCTTCACCAAAAGTGCCATATATCCTCTGCCATCTAGGGTCTGTGACAGTATCAGCCATATACATATAACCTTTCCTTATCCCAACAGCATCCCATTCAGTACGGGCTATTTCGGCAAATTGGCTGATTAACGAGGCATCACCGCCATTTTTCATCTCTCCTTTAGCGGCTGCTGCAAGCCCTAAAGTCCCCGGCCATGTGGAAAAAATCCCAGCTGCATCATTCATACCAAAGATAAATTCAGTATTTTCATTTCTTGAATTAGATGCTATTAAGCAAGGAATACCAAGACGTGTTCCCTCGCATACTTCATTCATGGTATTGACCCATTCTGCCATTTGAGCTGGACTCCAATTGTCCCGTAGGATGAAGTGGCGCAAATGCATATTTTCAATTGTATGAGTTGTACCGTATACCTTGGCCAAGGCAAAAATCGTTTCGCCCTTTTCCACAATCCCCTCATCTAACACACCATCATGACTTGTCTTGCTTTTATCCTTTTGCGTAAGACCCATCTGACGGGTATTGATTAACATCATCCCGACCTTTTCATCGAGATTCATCAATGAAACAAGATTCTCGGCACGTTCTTTCGGGCTCAAACGCCAATCCTTATAAGGCTCTAATTTCCCACTATTATTCAAATCCTTAAATTTTAATCCATCAACTTCAATCAGTTTCTTTACCCTAACTTCCAACTTCGGCTGCTTATGCTCCAATTTGTTTACCTCCTAAACTAATTCACTCTAATTATATACTAATTTGAAGCACGGGGACGCTTCTTATGCTTCCCAATTTTGAAATTTAGATGAAGGAGCAGAAAAAAAATTTTAAACATTTATACTAAATGCAAAAAGACCCCCAACCAATAGAGTTGAGAGTCTTTGAACGTTTGCAAAAGATTAACGCTTTGAGAACTGAGGCGCACGACGAGCACCTTTAAGACCGTATTTCTTACGCTCTTTCATACGTGCATCACGAGTTAATAGACCAGCGCGCTTTAATGTTGGACGGTATTCTGGGTCAGCTTGAAGTAATGCGCGAGCAATACCGTGGCGGATTGCGCCAGCTTGACCAGTGTAGCCGCCGCCGCTTACGTTTACAAGAACATCGTAGCTGCCAACAGTTTCAGTAGCTACTAATGGTTGTCTTACAACAACACGTAAAGCTTCGAATGGGATATAAGTGTCGATGTCACGATCGTTAATAACAATTTTACCTGTGCCTGGAACTAAGCGTACACGAGCAACTGAGCTCTTACGACGGCCAGTACCGATATATTGAACTTGTGCCAAGTTAATTCCCTCCTCTTAATTAACCGCGAAGTTCGTAAACTTCAGGTTGTTGTGCTTGGTGTTTATGTTCTGCACCAGCATAAACGTGTAATTTTTTGAACATTTGACGGCCAAGAGAATTCTTTGGAAGCATGCCTTTTACAGCTTGCTCAAGCATTTTCTCAGCATAGTTCGTACGCATTTCAAGAGCAGTTCTCTGCTTTAAACCGCCTGGGTGATTTGTGTGACGGTAGTAGATTTTGTCGTTTATTTTGTTACCAGTTAATTCAATCTTAGAAGCATTAAGAATGATGACATGATCACCAGTGTCAACATGTGGTGTATAAGTTGGCTTATGTTTACCACGTAGGATAGATGCTACTTCAGAAGCAAGACGTCCAAGAGTTTTGCCCTCAGCATCAACTACGTACCATTTGCGCTCGATATTGTTGGCATTTGCCATAAACGTTGTACGCATGAGTTTCCCTCCTAATTAAATCGTAAAAATAATATTTTCGCACCTTCACTGGCTATTTCCATTCAATTCTGTTCCGGGAATGAACAGGAAACGCCACTTTGTGCAGTCATTTTCAAAAGCTATATTTTCAATCACGATGAAGACTTTCCGGGGCTTTATCGTGGGATTAAAAACACACACATATAATATAATAAATACTTAAGGTAAAATTGTCAAGAAGATGTTACACCAGGATGGGTTGTTTTATAAAAGTAATTTAAGAGATGTAAATCTTCGAGCCATCTGATTTCCTATTCTTACCGAAGTGCCGCTATCGGAGTCCCCTTAGGCAAAATAATGCCTCTATTTTTACCATAGGAACGCTCTTAGCTCCTTCTTGGGCAAAATAAGATGCCTATATTTACCGTTGGAACCCTTTTAGCTCCTCCTCGGGCAAAATAAGATACCTATATTTACCGTTGGAGCCCTTTTAGCTCCTTCTCGGGCAAAATAATATATCTATATTTACGGTTGGAACCCTTTTAGCTCCTTCTCGGGCAAAATAAGATGCCTATATTTACCGTTGGAACCCTTTTAGCTCCTTCTCGGGCAAAATAATATATCTATATTTACGGTTGGAACCCTTTTAGCTCTTTCTCGGTCAAAATAGCCCTCTTTTTTAAAAAGTGACTACTTTTTTCAACTTTGTAGGGAACCCCCCTAATATTGCACTTCCCAAAGGTATAACCCACGTGCTGGAGCAGTTTTTCCAGCAGCAGACCGGTCCTTCTTTTCCAAAATGGAAGGAATTTCTTCAGGTGACAGGTCACCAGATCCGACCGCCAATAAAGTCCCCACAAGAATCCGCACCATGTTGTATAAAAAACCATTGCCGACAAAGCGGATAGTCAATAGATTGCCATCTAATAAAAAGTCGATCTCCTTAATTGTCCTTACCTTGTCCTGAACCTCCGTCTTAGCGGCGCAAAAGCTGGTAAAGTCATGGGTTCCAAGCAGATACCTGCTTGCCTCCCGCATTGCCTCCAAGTTCAAAGCATAGGGATAGCGGTACACATAATTCCGCTGAAAGGGGTCCCTAAAACCAGATAATTGCAATTGATAACGGTATTCCTTTCCCGCAGCATCAAAACGTGCATGAAACGCATTATCAGCCTTTTCAACAAATAAAACGGCCAAATCCTCTGGAAGTAAAGAATTAAGGGCAACTACCCAGCGATCTTCGGGAATTGCCAGCGGTGAATCAAAATGAATCACCTGCCCCCTGGCATGGACCCCCGCATCCGTACGGCCGGAAGCAGTAACTTTCACAGGGATGCCTTTATGAATTTTCGCCAGGGCTGCTTCAAGCTCTGCCTGCACCGTCCGCCCTTTTGGCTGGACCTGATAACCAAGAAACCCGGTGCCGTCATATGAAATAATTGCTTTATACCTCTGCATCAGCCTATCTCCATTATGAACGTAATAGGACCAACAAAATCGTTAATACTGCAAGAAGAACGATTTGTACGGTATCTGCCGCAGCCCAGCTTAACTGGCGGTATTTCGTCCGGCCTTCTCCGCCGCGGTAACCCCTTGCTTCCATGGCGACCGCCAGCTCCTCGGCACGCTTAAAGGAACTGACAAACAGCGGAATGAGAAGCGGAATAACAGCCTTAATCCGCTCTTTTAGAGGACCACTCGCAAATTCCACACCGCGGGCAATTTGTGCTTTCATAATTTTGTCAGTTTCCTGCATAAGAGTTGGAATAAACCGTAATGAAATCGACATCATTAGTGCCATTTCATGAACAGGAAAGCGGATTTTCTTTAAAGGATTTAATAATGTTTCTAATCCATCCGTTATCTCAATCGGAGTCGTCGTTAATGTCAACAAGGAGGTCATTAAAATCAAAAAGAAAAATCGCAAAGAAATAAAAATTCCCATCTTGAGGCCTTCCTCGTAGATCTTCACGGGCCCCCAGTGAAAAATAAGACTGCCTCCTTTAGTAAAAAACAATTGCAGAATAAAGGTAAACAGGACAAGCCATATGATCGGCTTCAAACCGCCATATAAAAACCGAATAGGAATTTTAGATAAACCCAGCATTAAAAAAGTATATATACCAATAAGTGCATAAGTAAGACCATTGTTTGCCAAAAAGATGACACAAACAAACAAGAAAATAATAATTAGTTTGGAACGAGGGTCCATTTTATGAATAAGAGAATCAGCCGGTACATAGCGTCCAAAAATCATTTTTTCCATCATGAGCGGACACCTCTCTTCAAACGTTCTGAAATGGCAGCCGATAGCTCTTCAATGGAAAGGTAGATTTTATCCAGCTTACTGCCTAATTTTTCCTCAAGCTTCAGCTGAAAACGGACCACCTCAGGTACATCTAGTCCCATTTGAATTAATTCGGCAGTCTCTGAGAAAATCTCTTCTGGAGTGCCCTTTTTGGCGACCCGGCCCTGCTGCATGATGACGATTTGGTCAGCATACCTTGCCGCGTCCTCCATGCTGTGAGTGACAAGAATAGTTGAGAGGCCCCTCTCCTTATGAAGCGAATAAAACATATCCATAATCTCTTTTCGTCCGCGCGGATCCAGACCAGCAGTAGGCTCGTCCAAAACGATGACATCAGGACCCATTGCCAATACCCCAGCAATCGCAACCCGCCGCATTTGTCCGCCAGAGAGATCGAATGGTGATTTTTCTAAGATTTCTTCACCGAGTCCTACCTGTTTTAAGGCAACTCGTGCCCGCTTTTTTGCCTCTGACTCGGAAACGCCAAAATTCATCGGGCCAAAAATAATATCCTTTTCCACTGTTTCCTCAAATAATTGATGTTCAGGGAATTGGAATACAATTCCGACCTTTTGCCGGACTGACTTTAAATTTTTATTTTTTTGATGAGCCTTTATTTCCTGGCTGCCAATTAGCACTGTTCCCTCTGTCGGCTGCAAAAGAGCATTTAAATGCTGCAAAACAGTGGATTTACCTGAGCCGGTATGGCCGATTAAAGCGAGATAGGTTCCTGATGGAATATCAATCGAAACATCGGAAATAGCAAGTCTTTCAAATGGGGTATTAGCTTGATAACGGTACTCTACAGATTTAAGCGAGATGTCCATAACTCTGTCACCAACTCTTCTTCCGATAAATAATTCTTTGTAAACGTAAGACCCATTTGACGGAATGCCTTTGTCATTTTCACTGAGAATGGAATATCCAGCCCCAGTTCAATTAATTCCTCATCAAGTGAGAAGATTTCTTCGGGAGTACCCTCCCGGTAAACCTCTCCTTTATTCATCACAATAATTCGGTCTGCTTTCGCCGCTTCATCTAAATCATGCGTAATGGAAATAACCGTCAACTGTTTTTCTGCCTTTAAATCTCTAACCGTTGCTAAAACCTCTTCTCTTCCTCTAGGGTCAAGCATTGATGTTGCTTCGTCTAAAATAATGATTGCGGGTCGTAACGCCAGAACACCTGCTATCGCGACACGCTGCTTTTGACCGCCCGAGAGATGGTGGGGCTCTTGATATAGAAATTGATCCATCTTCACCTTTTTCAAGGCATCCTCAACACGATGAACCATTTCATTCCGTGGTACCCCCATATTTTCTAAACCAAAAGCCACATCATCTTGGACTGTGGTTCCGACGAATTGATTATCTGGATTTTGAAAGACCATTCCAAGTTGTTTTCGGATATCCCAGATTGTCTCTTCATTCAAAGGTAAACCGCAGACGGTTATTTCACCGGACTTAGGAAACTGCAGCCCATTAAGAAGCTTAGCCATCGTAGATTTACCGGAACCATTATGACCGACGATCGCCAGCCACTCACCTTCAAAAATATCAAATGTAACATTATTTAAAGCATACCGTTCCTGATCATCATATTGAAACGAAACTTCCTTCAAGCTGACGATTGACTTTTTCATCCTGCTCCCCCCTCGCCTCAACTCTGCTCTTTTATTATAAAAAAGCCCATATATACAAAAAAAGCCTGCACCTCATCCCCAGGCAGGAACGATTTTCAACTGCCTTTACAAAGCATTTCCAATTAGGAAATAGGAGGAGGTGCATGAGCTAGACGAGTCGCAAAAAAGATTACCAAAAGTTATCTTTCCGGAAGCAAATGGAGCTTGCTTATTTCGCTCCAGCTAGTGGAGTCACGCTCATCGTAACGCTCTTTTTGGCTTGGTTCGTACATATATACTTGTTTTTACAGAAAAAGGGCACAGAACAAGTTTGTTCTTAAACTGTCCAATACCCTTGTTGTCTGTTAGAAAATATTAAACTAACTCGATAATAACCATTGGTGCACCATCACCGCGGCGTGGTCCAAGTTTCATAATGCGAGTATAGCCGCCTTGGCGCTCTTGGTAACGTGGAGCAATGTCAGTGAAAAGCTTTTGTAATGCATCTGCACCTGTTTCAGCATTTGCTACTTCGTTACGAACGTATGCAGCAGCTTGACGACGGGCATGTAGGTCACCGCGTTTGCCAAGAGTGATCATTTTCTCAACAGTTGAGCGAAGTTCTTTCGCGCGAGTTTCTGTTGTTTCAATGCGCTCGTTGATGATTAAATCAGTTGTTAAATCACGAAGCATAGCTTTACGCTGTGCGCTTGTGCGTCCTAACTTTCTGTATGCCATGAAGGGTTCCCTCCTTTTTGAAGTCGTTAAACGGATTTAGACTAGTCATCTTTACGTAAGCCTAATCCAAGCTCTTCTAGTTTTGCCTTCACTTCTTCAAGTGATTTGCGGCCTAAGTTACGTACCTTCATCATATCTTCTTCAGTCTTATTCGCTAATTCCTGAACAGTGTTGATGCCTGCACGCTTTAAGCAGTTATAAGAACGAACGGATAGATCGAGTTCTTCAATGGTCATTTCAAGAACTTTTTCTTTCTGATCTTCTTCTTTTTCAATCATGATTTCAGCATTTTGTGCTTCATCAGTAAGACCAACAAAGATGTTTAAATGCTCAGTCAAAATTTTCGAACCAAGAGCAATCGCTTCTTTTGGCCCAGTGCTTCCATCTGTCCAAACATCAAGCGTTAGCTTGTCAAAGTTTGATAATTGACCTACACGGGTGTTTTCTACCTGATAGGAAACACGAGATACAGGAGTGTAAATGGAATCAATTGGAATGACACCGATTGGCTGATCCTCTCTTTTGTTCTGGTCAGCAGGCGTATATCCGCGTCCGCGTTTAGCAGTCAAACGCATATGAAGATGTCCATTTGCAGATAATGTTGCAATATGAAGGTCTGGATTTAAAATCTCCACATCACTGTCATGGGTAATGTTACCAGCCGTAACAGGTCCTTCACCTTGAACATCAATTTCAAGTGTCTTTTCTTCATCAGAATAGATTTTTAAAGCTAATTTTTTAATGTTTAAAATGATGGATGTTACATCC
This sequence comes from Neobacillus sp. PVCKKU3, assembly GCF_058323225.1. Lineage (NCBI taxonomy): Bacteria > Bacillati > Bacillota > Bacilli > Caryophanales > Bacillaceae > Neobacillus > Neobacillus sp. PVCKKU3. The sequence goes on along the minus strand of NZ_JBLVQN010000035.1, from coordinate 46,777 downwards.
TCTACGACGCCTTCAATTGTTGAGAACTCATGAAGTACCCCATCGACCTGAATCGAAGTAACAGCGGCACCTGGGAGTGAAGATAATAGGATACGACGTAAGGAGTTACCCAAAGTGGTACCATATCCACGCTCAAGTGGCTCTACGACGAATTTGCCGTATTTGGCATTTTCGCTGATCTCAACCGTTTCGATTTTTGGTTTTTCTATTTCGATCATCCAATAACCCTCCTTCAAAACGTCGAAACCTCGATTAGAGTTCTAATCGAAATTCCCCCATGTATACGTTCCCGTTTTGTGCACAACAACTGGAATGAAATTTCTGTATAAAAATCAATAAATTCATATCATATCCCATTATAGACAGATGATATAAATTCTATACAGAAAAATTACACACGACGGCGTTTTGGCGGACGGCATCCGTTATGTGGAACAGGAGTAACGTCTTTAATTGCCGTAACTTCAAGACCAGCAGCTTGAAGAGCACGAATAGCTGCTTCACGACCTGCACCAGGGCCTTTAACTGTTACCTCTAAAGTTTTCATACCATGTTCCATTGATGTCTTAGCTGCAGTTTCAGCTGCCATTTGCGCTGCGAATGGAGTAGATTTACGAGAACCTTTAAATCCAAGCGCACCTGCACTAGACCAAGAAATTGCATTTCCATGAACATCAGTGATGGTTACGATCGTATTGTTAAATGTTGAGCGGATATGAGCTACCCCAGCTTCAATATTCTTTTTAACACGACGCTTACGTGTATTAGTTTTACGAGCCATTTAATTTAACCTCCTTTGCCGATTACTTCTTCTTGTTCGCAACAGTCTTACGAGGACCTTTGCGTGTACGGGCGTTGTTTTTCGTATTTTGTCCACGAACCGGTAAGCCGCGACGATGACGCAATCCGCGGTAGCAGCCAATTTCCATTAAACGTTTAATGTTAAGTGAAATTTCACGGCGAAGGTCACCTTCAACCTTTAGCTTGTCAACGATATCACGGATTTTGTTTAATTCATCTTCAGTTAAATCACGTACACGAGTATCTTCAGAAACAGCAGCTTCTGCTAAGATTTTTTGTGCAGTTTTTTTGCCAATACCATAAATGTAAGTTAAAGAGATAACTACACGTTTTTCACGTGGAATATCTACACCAGCAATACGTGCCATATATGTGCACCTCCTTGTCGATTAACCTTGTTTTTGTTTATGTTTAGGGTTTTCACAGATAACCATTACTTTGCCGCGTCTGCGGATAACTTTGCACTTTTCGCAGATCGGTTTAACAGATGGTCTTACTTTCATTATCCTAACCTCCTTGAGTTTCGGAGTGCAAACAATTATTTGAAACGGTACGTAATTCTACCGCGCGTTAAGTCATATGGAGAAAGCTCAACAGTCACTTTGTCACCTGGCAAGATCCTGATAAAGTGCATGCGGATTTTCCCGGAAACGTGAGCCAGCACAGTATGACCATTTTCCAATTCTACCTTAAACATTGCATTTGGCAAAGTTTCAATGACTTTACCTTCAATTTCAATTACATCATCTTTGGCCACAGTCTCGTCCCCCTTCTCTTTAAAGAATTATCGTTCGTAAGACTAGTAATGTAAAGCGAGTCTTCTCGTTCGTACGCAGTTAGCAACCCTACAATTTTAACATATTGTTGTGTCTTTGTCCGCAAGTAATTTCTGCATAAAAGAAGAATAATTTCTTCAGTCATTCTTGCCCAACTCTCGGTTCTGCATACCCAGTACAATAGAAAAGCCAGTTACTTGCACATACAATTGAATTCTATGAGAGAAAAGCGAGAGTCACGTGCCAATTGGGAATGATGAGCATTAACGAAGACCCCGCAAAAGTTCTTCAATATCAGCAAATACTTTGTTAATATCCTGCTGACCATCAAGAGTACGCAAGTACCCTTTCTCTTCATAAAAAGATAATAATGGTTCTTGTTGTTTGATATTGACATCTAATCTATTTTGAACTGTTTCAGCGTTATCATCCGCTCTCTGATACAGCTCACCGCCGCAACGATCGCATACACCCTCTTTTGCAGGAGGATTGAATACTAGATGATAGGTTGATCCACATTCCTTACAGATACGACGTCCAGTCAAACGCTCCATTAAAATGCTTTTATCAACATTTATATTGATTACGTAGTCGATTTTTTTATTTAAATCTACTAGTAAGTTTTCTAATGCATCTGCTTGAGGTACTGTTCTAGGAAAGCCATCAAGTAAAAAGCCATTTTGACAGTCTTCTTTACCTAACCGTTCACGAACGATGCCGATTGTTACTTCATCAGGAACAAGCTCGCCTTTGTCCATGAAGGATTTAGCTTTTAAACCCAGTTCAGTTCCTTCCTTCATTGCTGCACGGAACATATCTCCAGTTGAGATATGAGGGATGCGGTATTGTTCAACAATTTTTTCAGCCTGAGTGCCCTTACCTGCACCAGGTAGCCCCATTAATACTAAATTCACACATATTCCCCCTCGTGCTATATGTGAGGTTTATTGGGGCCCATTAAAGGGTCCCGCAAAACCCTTTTTATTTGATAAATCCTTTATAGTGACGTTTAACTAATTGTGCTTCAAGCTGCTTATACGTTTCAAGTGCAACACCGACGACGATCAGCAAGCTTGTTCCGCCAATTTGTGCCGATTGTGGCAGATTCGCAATTTTAATAAATAAAACTGGAAGTACTGCAATAATAGCAAGGAAAATGGCGCCGATAAAAGTTAACCGATATAGGACGCGTGTTAAATATTCCTGCGTGCTCTTACCAGGACGAATTCCAGGGATATAGCCGCTCTGCTTTTGTAAGTTTTCCGCTGCTTGTTCAGGGTTAACTTGAATAAAGGCATAAAAATAAGTAAACGCGATAATTAACGCTGCATAAAGTGTCATCCCGATTGGATGAGAATAATCAAACACTTTCATAATCCAGAGCGTTACATCATTCGTTGGGAAGAAGGATGCAATCGTTCTTGGCGTAACAATAAACGAAACGGCAAAGATTACAGGGATTACTCCAGCTGCATTTACTTTTAATGGCATATGGGTAGACTGGCCGCCCACAGGATTACGTCCTACTGCCATCCGTTTCGCATATTGAATTGGAATTTTCCGAGTTGCCTGTTGGATGAAGATTACACCCACTACAATAGCAATAATAGCTACTGCAATTAGAACAACAGTCACGATACGTAAGAATAATTGCTCGCCTGCATTTTCAAACTGCTGAACATACATTTGATTTAAAACATTTGGGATTCCGGCAACAATACCTGCAAAGATGATGATAGAAATACCATTTCCAACACCTTTAGCAGTAACTTGCTCCCCTAACCACATTAAGAACGATGTACCGGCAGTCAGCACAACGGCAATTAATAAATACGTTCCAATTCCAGGGTTTTCAATCAATTGTCCTTGGGACAAATTGTTAAAGCCGTATGACATACCTAATGCTTGGATAAACCCAAGCACGACGGTAAAATATCGAGTGAATTGGGCAAGCTTCCGACGCCCCGCTTCACCTTGCTTTGACCACTCCGTAAACTTTGGAACAACGTCCATCTGCAGGAGCTGAATTATAATTGAAGCAGTGATGTAAGGCATAATCCCCATTGCAAAAATAGAGAATTGCTTTAATGCGCCTCCGCCGAATGTATTTAAAACACCGAAAACACTTAGCTTATCTTGTGCAGCTAGCGCTTCAGCATTTACATTCGGAACTGGAATGAAAGTGCCGATTCGAAATACGACTAACATTAAAAGGGTGAATATGATCTTTCGACGTATATCACCCACGCGCATAAAATTGGAGATTGTCTGGAACATTAGATCACCTCAGTAGTTCCACCGGCAGCTTCGATCGCTTCCTTAGCAGCAGAGGAGAATTTATGAGCTTTAACTGTAAGCTTTTTCTCAACGTTCCCTTTAGCAAGAATCTTGATTCCTGCTTTTTCGTTACTTACCACACCTGATTCGATAAGAAGTTCTGGAGTAACTTCTGTACCTTCTTCAAAGCGGTTCAATGCATCAAGATTTACTACGGCGTATTCTTTACGGTTGAAATTGGTGAAACCGCGTTTTGGTAAACGACGGAATAATGGTGTTTGACCACCTTCAAAACCGATACGGACACCGCCGCCTGAACGAGCATTTTGTCCTTTATGACCTTTACCCGCAGTCTTACCTTGACCAGAGCCGATACCACGGCCTAAACGCTTACGCTCATGACGAGAACCTTCGGTAGGCTTTAATTCATGAAGTTTCATATTGGCACCTCCTTATGAAAGAAAACAATGAATTATTGTTCTTTTACTGTTACAAGGTGAGCAACTTTAGTAATCATACCGCGAATAGCAGCGTTATCTTGATGCTCAACTGTTTGATTTAATTTACGTAAACCTAGCGCTTTAACTGTTTCGCGTTGGTCTTGTGAACGACCGATTACGCTGCGGCTGAGGGTAACTAAAAGTTTATTCGCCATTTGATTTCCCTCCTTATCCTAACAGTTCTTCTACTGATTTACCACGTAATTTTGCTACGTCTTCAGCACGTTTAAGTTGTTTTAATCCTTCTACAGTAGCACGTACCATGTTAATTGGAGTGTTAGTACCTAATGATTTAGATAGGATATCCTGAACACCTGCTAATTCTAGTACTGCACGAACAGGACCGCCGGCGATTACTCCAGTACCTTCAGAGGCAGGCTTTAGAAGTATTTCACCAGCACCAAAACGTCCAATTACTTGGTGAGGAACAGTTGTTCCAACCATTGGCACTTCTACTAGGTTTTTCTTTGCATCTTCGATTGCTTTGCGGATTGCATCAGGTACTTCCTGCGCTTTACCGGTACCGAAACCGACATGGCCGTTTTTATCTCCCACTACGACAAGTGCAGAGAAACGGAAGCGACGTCCACCTTTAACAACCTTCGCAACACGGTTAACTGTAACTACGCGTTCTTCAAGTTCAAGTTTGTTTGGATCAATGCGACGCATCTAATTTGTCCCTCCTTTGTCTATTAAAATTGTAAGCCATTTTCGCGGGCAGCATCAGCTAATGCTTGAATACGTCCATGGTAAAGGTATCCTCCACGGTCAAATACAACTGCAGAGACTCCTTTTTCCACCGCACGTTTAGCGACTAATTCTCCAACCTTTTGTGCAGCTTCCAAATTGCTAGTTGACTCAAGGTTAAGTTCTTTATCTAATGTAGAAGCACTTGCTAAAGTAACTCCATTAGTGTCATCGATTACCTGTGCATAAATATGCTGGTTAGAACGAAACACGTTTAGACGTGGACGAGCAGAGGTACCGCTAAGCTTCGCACGAACACGAGCGTGTCTTTTACGGCGAGTAGCGTTTTTATCTTGCTTCGTAATCATTTACGTCACTCCTTTCGTTTACTTATGCGGCATTACTTACCTGTTTTACCTTCTTTGCGACGAACAAATTCGCCTTCGTAACGGATTCCTTTACCTTTATACGGCTCTGGAGGACGAACTTGACGGATATTTGCTGCTAATGCACCAACACGTTCTTTGTCAGTACCTCTTACAGTAATTTTTGTATTTGCAGGAACTTCAATTTCAAGGCCTGTTTCAGGTTCGATTTCAACTGGATGAGAGTATCCAACGTTTAGTACAAGCTTGGTACCTTGCTTTTGGGCACGGTAACCAACCCCGATCAACTCTAATCTCTTTTCGAAGCCTTTAGAAACACCTTCGACCATATTTGCGAGTACCGCACGAGTTGTACCGTGCAATGCGCGGTGTTCTTTCACATCTGATGGACGAGAGATGGTTACAACATTCTCTTCAACGTTAATTGTAATTTCTGGATTAAAAGAACGAGAAAGCTCGCCTTTTGGTCCTTTAACAGTAACAGTGTTGTTGTTCACAGCAACTGTTACACCTGCTGGGATTTCAATAGGTTTTTTTCCTACGCGAGACATTTAGTGCACCTCCATTCATTCAAAAAATCTCTTACCAAACGTATGCTAAAACTTCTCCGCCGATTTGTTTAGCACGAGCTTCCTTATCAGTGATCACGCCTGTTGAAGTAGAAACTAGCGCAATACCAAGTCCATTTAAAACACGCGGCACTTCGTTAGATTTTGCATAAACGCGAAGACCAGGCTTGCTTATACGCTTCAATCCAGTAATAACACGTTCGTTATTTGCACCGTATTTTAAGAAGATACGAATGATACCTTGTTTATTATCTTCGATATATTCCACGTCACGGATGAAACCTTCACGCTTTAGAATTTCAGCAATTTCTTTTTTGATATTAGAAGCAGGTACTTCTAATTTCTCGTGACGCACCATATTCGCATTACGAATGCGAGTGAGCAAATCAGCAATTGGATCTGTCATGACCATTGTTTTTTACCTCCTTCCACAAACTCTAGTTTTACCAGCTAGCTTTTTTAACACCAGGAATTTGTCCTTTGTATGCTAATTCACGGAAACAAATACGGCAAAGCTTAAATTTACGATATACAGAGTGTGGACGACCACAGCGTTCGCAGCGTGTGTACTCTTGTACTTTGTATTTAGGCGTGCGCTTTTGTTTCGCAATCATTGACTTCTTAGCCACGTTTTCGCCTCCTTATTTAGCGATTACTTTTGGAACGGCATTCCGACTTGAGTTAACAATTCACGAGACTCTTCATCAGAATTTGCAGTTGTTACGATAACGATATCCATACCACGAACCTTGCTTACCTTATCGTAATCAATCTCAGGGAAAATTAGCTGTTCTTTAATACCCAATGTGTAGTTGCCGCGACCATCAAATGCTTTTTTAGAAACACCACGGAAGTCACGTACACGTGGTAAAGAAACAGAAACTAACTTATCAAGGAATTGATACATACGCTCACCGCGAAGAGTGACTTTTGCACCAATTGGCATTCCCTCACGAAGACGGAAACCAGCGATAGATTTTTTCGCACGGGTTACTAAAGGCTTCTGACCAGTGATCATTGCTAATTCTTCAACTGCATTATCAAGAGCTTTAGCATTTTGAACTGCGTCACCAACACCCATGTTAATAACGATTTTTTCAATCTTAGGTACTTGCATAATGGATTTATAGTTGAACTTGCTCATAAGAGCAGGCGTGATTTCTTTTAAATACTTTTCTTTTAGGCGGTTCATAGAGTGTACCTCCCTTCTTCTTTAGACTATTTATCTAATAATTCACCGGATTTTGCTACTCGGACTTTCTTGCCATCTACCGATTTGTAACCTACACGTGTAGGGTTACCTGTTTTAGGATCGATAGGCATTACATTTGATACATGAATTGGAGCCTCGAAGCTGATAATACCGCCCTGTGGGTTTGCTTGTGAAGGTTTAGCGTGTTTTTTCACGATGTTCACGCCTTCTACAAGAACACGGCTTTCTTTAGGATAAGCAGCCAGGATTGTACCTGTCTTGCCTTTATCCTTACCAGAGATGACTCTGACCTTATCACCTTTTTTTACATGCATCCGTAAGCACCTCCTTAAAGGCAATTGGAATTTATAATTATAGTACTTCTGGAGCTAGAGAAACAATCTTCATAAAGTTATTGTCGCGAAGTTCGCGGGCAACTGGTCCAAAGATACGAGTTCCACGTGGGCTCTTATCTTCTTTCACAATTACACATGCATTTTCATCAAAACGGATGTAGGAACCGTCAGGACGGCGGACACCGCTCTTTGTACGTACAACAACAGCTTTAACAACATCACCTTTTTTAACAACGCCACCAGGTGTTGCTTGTTTCACTGTACAAACGATAATATCGCCGATGTTAGCCGTTTTGCGGCCAGAACCACCAAGAACTTTAATGGTAAGCACTTCACGTGCACCAGAGTTGTCAGCAACTTTCAAACGTGATTCTTGTTGAATCATGTGTGTAACCTCCCTTCGGAAAAACTATCTCCGAACAATTAAATAATAACTGCTTTTTCTACTACTTCAACTAAACGGAAGCGTTTTGTAGCTGAAAGCGGGCGAGTTTCCATAATACGTACGATGTCGCCAACTTTTGCTTGATTTTGCTCATCATGAGCTTTGTACTTTTTAGAGTACTTTACGCGTTTACCGTAAAGGGGATGCTTTTTGTATGTTTCGACAAGAACAGTTACAGTCTTATCCATTTTGTCAGAAACAACGCGTCCAGTGTAAACCTTGCGCTGGTTACGTTCACTCATCACTCGTGAACCTCCTCTCGGATTTTACTTATTAACGCTGATTTCTCTCTCGCGAATCACAGTTTTCATGCGAGCGAGCGATTTGCGTACTTCACGGATACGAGCTGTATTTTCAAGTTGTCCAGTCGCCAATTGAAAGCGAAGGTTGAAAAGCTCTTCTTTTAACGATTTTACTTTTTGTTCAATTTCAGCAGTGGTAAGGTCACGAATATCATTAGCTTTCATTTGATTCACCACCAATTTCTTCACGTTTTACAAACTTGCACTTTACAGGAAGTTTGTGTGCTGCAAGACGAAGAGCTTCACGAGCAGTTTCCTCAGAAACGCCGGCAATTTCGAACATGATTCTTCCAGGCTTAACTACTGCCACCCAGCCTTCAGGTGAACCTTTACCGGAACCCATCCGTACTTCTAGAGGCTTTGCAGTAAATGGCTTGTGAGGAAAAATCTTAATCCAAACTTTACCGCCACGTTTCATGTAACGAGTCATCGCACGACGAGCAGCTTCGATTTGACGGTTAGTAACCCAGGATGCCTCCAATGATTGCAAACCGAATTCACCGAATGATACTTCAGTACCGCCTTTTGCGTTTCCACGCATGTTACCACGATGTTGACGGCGGAATTTTACGCGTTTTGGCAATAACATGATTATTTGCCTCCTTCCCCAGTTTTCTTCTTAGTAGGAAGGATCTCTCCACGATAGATCCATACTTTTACACCAAGTTTACCGTAGGTAGTATCGGCTTCTGCTGTAGCGTAGTCGATATCAGCGCGAAGTGTATGAAGTGGAACAGTTCCTTCGCTGTAATGTTCTGAACGAGCGATATCAGCGCCGCCAAGACGACCGGATACCATTGTTTTAATACCTTTTGCACCAGCACGCATAGCACGTTGAATTACTTGCTTTTGTGCGCGGCGGAAAGATACGCGGTTTTCTAATTGACGAGCAATGTTTTCAGCAACTAACTTCGCATCAACATCAGCCTTCTTGATTTCAAGAATGTTGATATGAACGCGTTTGCCAGTTAACTGGTTTAATGCTTTACGAAGTGATTCCACTTCAGTACCGCCTTTACCGATTACCATACCAGGCTTCGCTGTATGGATTGTAACGTTAACGCGGTTCGCAGCACGTTCGATTTCAACTTTAGACACAGAAGCATCTTTTAAGCGCTTCGTAATGTATTCACGAACCTTAATGTCTTCGTGTAAAAGATCAGCAAAGTCTTTACCTGCGTACCATTTAGATTCCCAATCACGGATGATTCCGATACGCAAACCGACTGGATTTACTTTTTGACCCACAGCTTATCCCTCCTTCTTCTCTGATAAAACGATTGTAATGTGGCTTGTGCGCTTGTTGATCTGGCTTGCACGGCCCATAGCGCGTGGACGGAAACGTTTTAAGGTTGGACCTTCGTCAACAAATGCTTGGGATACAACCAAGTTATTTACGTCCATTTCATAATTGTGCTCAGCATTTGCCATAGCGGATTTTAAAACTTTTTCAACAACTGGAGAAGCAGCCTTCGGAGTCAGATTTAAAATCGCCACCGCTTCACCAACTTGCTTTCCTCGAATTAAATCGACGACTAAGCGGACTTTACGAGGAGCAATTCGGACTGTTCTTGCAACAGCTTTAGCTTGCATTGGGATGCCCTCCTCTCTTAACGTCTTGTTTTCTTATCATCGTTACCATGACCTTTGTAAGCACGTGTTGGAGCGAATTCTCCAAGCTTATGTCCTACCATGTCTTCAGTAACATACACAGGCACATGTTTACGGCCATCATAAACGGCGATCGTATGACCGATAAATTGTGGGAAAATCGTAGAACGACGAGACCAAGTCTTAATCACTTGTTTCTTATCGGATTCATTTAACTTTTCAACTTTAACCATTAAATGATCATCAACGAATGGTCCTTTTTTTAAGCTGCGACCCATGAATGAACCTCCCTTCGTGAGTGGTCTACGGCTCTGTCTTTGAACCGTAGTTCAATCACGTTATTTTTTACGACGACGAATAATAAGTTTGTCGGATTTGTTTTTCTTCTTACGAGTTTTGTAACCAAGAGTCGGTTTGCCCCAAGGAGACATTGGAGACTTACGTCCGATTGGTGAACGTCCTTCACCACCACCGTGTGGGTGATCGTTAGGGTTCATAACAGATCCGCGGACAGTTGGACGTACGCCTAACCAGCGAGAACGACCAGCTTTACCGATTTTAATAAGTTCGTGCTGTTCGTTTCCTACTTGACCGATAGATGCACGGCATTCAGAAAGAATCATGCGAGTTTCACCAGAAGTTAAACGTACAAGTACGTATTTACCTTCTTTACCAAGTACTTGAGCGCTTGTTCCAGCAGAACGAACTAACTGGCCGCCTTTACCTGGTTTTAATTCGATGTTGTGTACTACTGTACCAACTGGAATGTTTGCTAATGGAAGTGAGTTACCTACTTTAATATCTGCCTCAGGGCCAGACATTACTTCCATGCCTACTTCAAGATTTTTTGGAGCTAAGATATAACGCTTTTCACCATCAGCATAGTTGATTAGTGCAATGTTTGCAGAACGGTTTGGATCGTATTCGATAGTGGCAACGCGTCCAGGAATGCCATCTTTGTTACGTTTAAAGTCGATTAAACGATATTGACGCTTATGGCCGCCACCTTGATGACGAACAGTTAACTTACCTTGGTTGTTACGGCCGCCTTTGCTCTTTAATGGAGCTAAGAGTGATTTTTCTGGAGTACTTGTTGTGATTTCAGCGAAATCAGAAACAGTCATCCCACGACGTCCGTTAGAGGTAGGTTTGTACTTTTTAATCGCCATTTTATTTCCCTCCTCTTATATTAGATTTTAGCTTTCAAAGAATTCGATTTCTTTGCTGTCAGCTGTTAGTTTAACGATTGCCTTGCGGCGTTTGTTTGTATAACCGCCAAATTTACCCATACGCTTGAACTTACCTTTGTAGTTCATGATGTTGACTTTATCAACTTCTACGCCAAAGATTTCTTCGACAGCATCTTTAACTTGGGTTTTATTAGCCTTAACATCCACTTCAAAAGTATATTTCTTTTCAGCCATTAGGTCAGTAGTACGTTCAGTGATAACGGGGCGCTTAATGATATCGCGTGCATCCATTATGCAAGCACCTCCTCTACTTTTTCAACCGCTGCTTTAGTCATGATTAATTTATCATGATTTACAACGTCTAATACGTTGATTCCATCAGCAGTTACAACTGTTACACCAGGAATGTTGCGAGCAGATAATGCTACGTTTTCATCAAGGTCAGCTGTAACGATTAACGCCTTTTTCTCAACAGAAAGACCATTTAAAACAGCTTTGAAGTCTTTTGTTTTTGGAGCATCGAACGCTAAGCTTTCAAGTACTAACACTTTTTCTTCTAGAACTTTAGATGATAGTGCAGATTTGATTGCTAAACGACGAACCTTTTTCGGTAATTTATAGCTATAGCTGCGTGGTTGTGGACCAAATACAGTACCACCTCCGCGCCATTGTGGAGAACGGATTGACCCTTGACGAGCACGACCTGTTCCCTTTTGGCGCCATGGTTTACGACCACCGCCGGCTACTTCAGAACGATTTTTAACTTTATGAGTTCCCTGACGTAAAGAAGCTCTTTGCATAATGATCGCTTCAAATAATACGTGTTGGTTAGGTTCAATACCAAATACGGATTCGTTTAACTCGATTTCACCAACTTGTGAACCGTTTTGGTTAAATAATGCTACTTTCGGCATTCCTATGTTCCTCCTTTCTTACGAAGTGATTATGCTTTAACTGCACCTTTGATTTTTAATAATGCCTTTTTCGCGCCTGGAACGTTACCTTTGATTAAAAGCAGATTGCGCTCAGCGTCAACCTTAACAATTTCAAGGTTTTGAACAGTAACTTGCTCTCCACCCATACGTCCAGGTAATAATTTACCCTTGAATACACGGTTTGGAGCAACTGGTCCCATTGAACCAGGACGACGGTGGTAACGAGAACCGTGAGCCATTGGGCCGCGTGATTGTCCGTGGCGTTTGATAGAGCCTTGGAAACCTTTACCCTTTGAGATTCCTGTTACATCTACTAAATCGCCTGCAGCGAAAATATCAACTTTGACTTCTTGACCAACTTCATAGCCTGCTAAGTCATCTCCGCGGAATTCGCGAACGAAGCGCTTAGGAGCAGTATTTGCTTTTGCAGCATGTCCCTTTTCAGGTTTGTTAGCTAACTTTTCACGTTTATCTTCGAAACCTACCTGAATAGCTTGGTAGCCATCAGTTTCCGCAGATTTCTTTTGAAGAATAACGTTTGGAGCTACTTCAACTACTGTTACAGGAATTAAGTTTCCGTTCTCAGCAAATACTTGAGTCATACCAATCTTTCTTCCTAAGATTCCTTTGGTCATGTAAGTCACACCTCCTAATTTTGTGAAATTTTATTTACTTATAATTTGATTTCGATATCTACACCGGATGGTAAATCTAATCTCATTAATGCATCAACTGTTTGTGGAGTTGGATTAACGATGTCGATTAGACGCTTATGTGTCCGCATTTCAAATTGCTCACGAGAATCTTTGTACTTGTGAACCGCACGAAGAATCGTATAAATAGATTTTTCTGTTGGAAGCGGAATCGGACCAGACACAGCAGCACCTGAACGCTTTGCTGTTTCAACGATTTTTTCTGCAGATTGATCAAGGATTCTGTGATCATATGCTTTTAAGCGGATACGAATTTTTTGTTTTGCCATTATTTTCCCTCCTTTATTCGCCTATTTTAAAAATAGACATTTCTCAGTGAGAATTTCCCTAACACAGCGCCATGGCAAAGCGGCCGGGTGTGTCAGCAACCTCCCACATCATCGCAGTCAAAGACCAACATTGTCTATTATACATAAAACATAAAGCAAACGCAACATTTATTACGAATTTTTTTAGTCTTATGTCCTGAACACTTTTATTATTATAAAGGTTGATATACATGATTTCAACACATAATATTAATCTCCAGTAATCTCCTAATTAAATTACATTTAAACATTCATAATTATATAGAAGAAACACGGAAAATATTTAAAAGAGCAATATAAAAAAGCAGCTGGATCGTCACCCAGCTGCTTCTGTTATTAGTTAATTACTCAATGATTGTAGTGATTGAACCTGAACCTACAGTACGTCCACCTTCACGGATAGAGAACTTAGTTCCTTCTTCAATCGCAACTGGAGCGATAAGCTCAACAGTCATTTCTGTGTTATCGCCAGGCATGATCATTTCAGTACCTTCTGGAAGAATGATGATACCAGTGATATCAGAAGTACGGAAATAGAATTGTGGACGATAGTTTGAGAAGAATGGAGTATGACGTCCACCTTCTTCTTTAGATAATACGTAAACTTGTGCTTTGAACTTTGTGTGTGGAGTGATGGACTTTGGCTTAGCCAAAACTTGTCCACGCTCGATTTCTTCACGGGCTACACCACGAAGAAGGGCACCGATGTTGTCACCAGCTTCAGCAAAGTCAAGAAGCTTACGGAACATTTCTACACCTGTTACAGTTGTAGATTTTGGCTCTTCAGTGAAACCAACGATTTCAACTACGTCACCAACTTTAACTACACCACGCTCAACGCGTCCTGTTGCTACTGTACCACGACCAGTGATAGAGAATACGTCCTCAACTGGCATCATGAATGGCTTGTCAGTGTCACGAGTTGGGTTTGGAATGTAGCTGTCAACAGCATCCATAAGTTCGATGATTTTTTCTTCCCATGCAGCATCGCCTTCTAATGCTTTAAGAGCAGAACCTTTGATAACTGGAGTGTCATCGCCAGGGAAATCGTATTCAGAAAGAAGGTCACGAATTTCCATTTCTACTAATTCAAGTAATTCTTCGTCGTCAACCATGTCACACTTGTTCATGAATACAACAAGGTAAGGTACGCCTACCTGACGAGAAAGAAGGATGTGCTCACGAGTTTGTGGCATTGGACCATCAGTTGCAGATACAACAAGGATACCGCCGTCCATTTGTGCAGCACCAGTGATCATGTTTTTAACATAGTCAGCGTGTCCTGGGCAGTCAACGTGTGCGTAGTGACGTGCATCAGTTTCATATTCAACGTGTGCAGTAGAGATTGTGATACCACGTTCTCTTTCTTCTGGAGCACCGTCGATTTGATCGTATGCACGAGCTTCTGCTTTACCTTGCTTAGCTAGTACAGAAGTGATTGCAGCAGTTAAAGTAGTTTTACCATGGTCAACGTGTCCGATTGTACCAATGTTAACGTGTGGCTTTGAACGGTCGAATTTAGCTTTTGCCATTTGGAAAATCCTCCTTTGGATTATAAAAATTAAGTATATTTAAGCGGAAACTGTAAAGAGGTTGTCCTCGTTTCACAGTTTCCATTCTTACATAAGTAGTTATACTTTAAAGATAAGTAAAAATCAATTACTCACCTTTATTTTTTTTGATGATTTCTTCAGAAACTGATTTAGGTACTTCTTCGTAGTGATCAAAGTGCATAGAGAATACTCCACGACCTTGTGTGCTAGAACGAAGCGCAGTTGCATATCCAAACATTTCTGATAGAGGAACCATAGCACGAACAACTTGTGCGTTACCACGAGCTTCCATACCTTCAACACGTCCACGACGTGCAGTGATTTGTCCCATAATGTCCCCAAGATACTCTTCAGGGATTACAACCTCTACCCTCATCATTGGTTCAAGGATTACTGGGCTACACTTAGATGCTGCATTTTTAAGTGCCAATGAAGCAGCAATTTTAAACGCCATTTCAGAGGAGTCAACATCATGGTATGAACCATCAAATAGTTTTGCTTTAATATCAACTAATGGATATCCAGCAAGAACACCGCGTTGAAGCGCATCTTCAAGTCCAGCTTGAACTGGAGCGATGTATTCACGAGGAACGACACCACCAACGATGGCATTTTCGAATTCGAAGCCTTTTCCTTCTTCGTTCGGTGAGAACTCAATCCAAACGTGTCCGTATTGACCGCGTCCACCAGACTGACGAGCAAACTTACCTTCAACTTGTGCAGAAGCACGGAATGTTTCACGGTAAGCAACCTGCGGTGCACCTACATTAGCTTCAACTTTGAATTCACGACGCATACGGTCAACGATGATATCTAGGTGAAGCTCACCCATACCAGCGATGATTACTTGTCCAGTTTCCTGGTCAGTATGTGCACGGAAGGTCGGATCTTCTTCTTGCAGCTTTTGCAGAGCAGTTGTCATTTTGTCTTGGTCAGCTTTTGATTTAGGTTCAACTGAAAGCTGGATTACTGGCTCTGGGAATTGCATAGACTCTAGGATAACAAGGTTTTTGTCGTCACATAGAGTATCACCAGTAGTTGTATCTTTCAAACCTACAGCAGCAGCAATATCACCGGCATAAACCTTTGAGATTTCTTGACGGCTGTTTGCGTGCATTTGCAGGATACGTCCGATACGTTCACGTTTGCCTTTAGTTGAGTTCTGAACATATGATCCAGACTCTAAAGTACCAGAATAAACGCGGAAGAACGTTAATTTACCCACATAAGGGTCTGTCATAACTTTAAATGCAAGAGCTGAGAATGGCTCTTCGTCACTTGAGTGACGCTCAACGATTTCCTCTTCATCATCCACAGCATGACCTTTGATGGCAGGTACATCTAATGGAGATGGAAGGTAATCGATAACTGCATCTAACATTAACTGAACACCTTTGTTTTTGAAGGCTGATCCACAGATAACTGGGTAGAATTCAACGTTAACAGTACCTTTACGGATTGCGGCTTTTAACTCTTCTTTTGAGATTTCCTCTCCGCCAAGGTATTTTTCCATTAACTCTTCATCAAGTTCAGCTACTGCCTCAACTAATTTTTCACGATATTCTTCAGCTTGCGCACGGTGTTCTTCCGGAATCTCACGAACTTCAATATCAGTTCCTAAGTCGTTTCCGTAGAATACTGCGTTCATTTCCACAAGGTCAATGATAGCTGAGAATTGATCTTCAGCCCCGATTGGTAACTGAATTGGATGAGCATTCGCTTGCAGACGATCATGTAATGTTTTCACAGAGTACAGGAAGTCTGCGCCGATTTTGTCCATCTTGTTTACGAATACTACACGTGGTACTCCGTAAGTTGTTGCTTGACGCCAAACTGTTTCAGTTTGTGGTTCAACACCTGACTGAGCATCTAGAACTGCTACCGCACCATCAAGTACACGAAGGGAACGTTCTACTTCTACAGTGAAGTCTACGTGTCCTGGAGTGTCGATGATGTTAACACGGTGGCCTTTCCATTGTGCAGTTGTTGCAGCGGAAGTGATTGTGATTCCGCGTTCTTGTTCTTGCTCCATCCAGTCCATCTGAGAAGCACCTTCATGTGTTTCACCGATTTTATGAATCTTACCAGTGTAATAAAGGACACGCTCAGTGGTAGTCGTTTTACCGGCATCGATGTGAGCCATGATGCCGATATTACGAGTATTTTCTAAGGAGAACTCTCTTGCCATTGGGTCTTTCTCCTTCCTAGTAGTAAGTTTTTATATTTGAAGGTTAGATTACCAACGATAGTGAGCAAACGCTTTGTTTGCTTCAGCCATTTTGTGTGTATCTTCACGTTTCTTAACAGATGCACCAGTGTTGTTTGCTGCATCCATGATTTCGTTAGCTAAGCGCTCTTCCATTGTTTTTTCACCGCGAAGACGCGCATAGTTTACCAACCAGCGAAGACCAAGAGTTGTACGGCGGTCAGGACGCACCTCAACTGGAACTTGGTAGTTAGCACCACCGACACGGCGTGCTCTTACTTCTAGAACTGGCATGATATTTTTCATCGCTGCTTCGAATACTTCCATAGGTTCTTTTCCAGAACGCTCACGGATTGTATTAAATGCAGAGTAAAGAATTTCTTGAGATTTACCTCTTTTACCGTCAATCATCATTTTGTTGATAAGACGAGTAACTAATTTGGAATTGTAAAGTGGATCTGGTAACACGTCTCTCTTTGCTACAGGACCTTTACGTGGCATGCTTTTTCCTCCTTTCAAAGAAGCTTCTATTTAGTATGATTATTTCTTAGCTGCTTTTGGTCTCTTAGTACCATATTTTGAGCGGCCTTGCATACGGTTGTTAACTCCAGCTGTATCAAGCGCTCCGCGTACGATGTGATAACGTACCCCTGGTAAGTCTTTTACACGTCCGCCACGGATAAGAACAACACTGTGCTCTTGAAGGTTGTGGCCGATACCAGGAATGTATGCAGTCACCTCGATACCATTTGTCAAGCGTACACGAGCATATTTACGTAACGCTGAGTTTGGTTTCTTTGGAGTCATTGTACCAACACGAGTACATACCCCGCGTTTCTGTGGTGAAGATACATTTGTTTGTGATTTTTTGAAGCTGTTATAACCTTTATTTAGCGCAGGTGATTTTGACTTCTCAGTCGTTGACTGACGTGGCTTGCGCACTAATTGGTTAATTGTAGGCATGTTTTTTTCCTCCCTTCATTAATTGTAAGCCCACACATCCAGGTGGTTCATTTTTTTGCAAAAACAAAGTTTTTGCAGACTACTCTATCTACAAAAACAGTTTTTAACGGATAATTGCAACAGCGGCCGCACCTACTTGAATTCCGCATGCTTTACCAAGCTTTTTCATGGAGTCCACATACAGAACAGGAACTTCTAAGTCTTGGGCTGTTGTGACCACTAGTGTCGTAACTTTTTGGTCAGCATCTGCCGCGATAACCAGCTCTTCGACTTTTCCTTCCTTTAGTGCTTTCACTGCTTGTTTCGTCCCTATAATGAAACTCTTCGCCTGTAATACTTTTTCATAAGACATGATTGCTATCCTCCAAAGTATCAGGTGTATAGGAGCACCTTTGATATAGTAACATCTTAGAAAATAGTTGTCAACCAAACATTTAAATATTTTCTTAAAATAGAGGCTGACGAAGGTCAGCCTCTGACATTTATTTAATCAATTGTTACCGGTTCTTCTGAGGTTGTATCCCGAAGGACTGGCTCTGCTTTGCGGTAGCGCTGCATACCTGTTCCGGCAGGAACCAATTTTCCGATGATAACATTCTCTTTTAAACCAAGCAATTCATCGCGCTTGCCCTTAATTGCTGCATCGGTAAGAACTCTTGTTGTTTCTTGGAATGATGCTGCAGACAAGAATGAATCAGTTTCAAGAGACGCTTTGGTAATACCAAGTAATACAGGACGCCCTGTAGCCGGTATTTTGCCGTTTAGTAAAGCTGATTCATTGGCATCCGTAAACTGGTGAATGTCTAGCAGTGTACCCGGTAATACATCGGTATCTCCAGCCTCACTGACACGCACTTTGCGGAGCATTTGGCGGACCATAACCTCGACGTGCTTATCGCCAATTTCAACACCCTGCATCCGGTAAACCTTTTGCACTTCACGAAGCAGGTATTCCTGAACGGAAATTACATCTTTTACCTTAATCAGTTCTTTTGGATCGATTGATCCTTCGGTTAATTCCTGACCTCGTTCAATCCGGTCTCCGACAGCAACCTTCAGACGGCCGGTATACGGAGCAGTATAACTGCGCTGCTCAACTTCACCTTGAACAACAATTTCGTGCTGGCGGTCGCGGCCTTCGTTAATGCTGATGACCACACCGTCAATTTCTGAAATTACAGCCTGCCCTTTAGGGTTACGCGCTTCAAAAATTTCCTGAATACGCGGTAAACCTTGCGTAATATCGTTACCCGCAACACCGCCGGTATGGAATGTACGCATCGTTAGCTGTGTTCCTGGCTCACCGATAGACTGGGCCGCAATAATACCAACCGCTTCACCCACTTCGACCTCTTGACCAGTCGCTAGGTTACGGCCGTAACATTTTTTACAAACACCATGGCGGGTGTTACATGTAAATGCCGAACGGATTTTAACCTCTTCAATTCCAGCCTCTACAATGACAGTAGCAAGGTCTTCTGTAATTAGGCCATTTTCCGGAACAAGGACTTCCTTTGTTTCAGGATGTTTAATAGGCGTACGTGCATATCGGCCAATTAGACGCTCTTCAAGTGGTTCAATAACCTCTGTACCATCTTTTAAAGCGCTAATAGTAAAGCCGCGGTCTGTTCCACAGTCATCCTCACGAACAATAACGTCCTGTGCAACGTCAACGAGACGGCGGGTTAAGTAACCTGAGTCAGCTGTCTTAAGGGCGGTATCGGCAAGACCTTTACGCGCACCGTGAGTAGAGATAAAGTACTCTAATACCGTTAATCCTTCACGGAAACTTGACTTGATTGGTAACTCGATGATACGACCTGCCGGGTTGGCCATCAGACCACGCATACCTGCTAACTGTGTAAAGTTAGACGCATTACCACGGGCACCGGAGTCACTCATCATGAAGATTGGGTTAGTCTTATTCAAGGATTTCATCAATTTACCTTGAATAGTATCCTTCGCCTGGCTCCAAATAGAGATGACACGGTCATAACGCTCATCCTCTGTAATTAAACCACGTCTAAACTGTTTAGTAACATTATCAACCTTAGCCTGCGCATCATGAAGAATTTGCTCTTTCTCTTTAAGTACGACGATATCGGCAACACCAACAGTAATACCGGCTTTAGTTGAATATTTGAAACCTAAATCCTTCATGCGGTCGAGCATTTTGGATGTTTCGGTAATTTTGAAACGCTTGAATACTTCCGCAATGATATTACCAAGAATTTTCTTTTTAAACGGATCAATCAAAGGCATATTTTTAATCTTTTCTTTGATATCCTCGCCTTTTTCGACAAAGTACTTAGCAGGTGTTTCAACCTCTAAATTGTGTTTAGTTGGTTCATTGATATAAGGGAATGATTTTGGAAGAATCTCATTAAACACAAGCTTACCAACGGTTGTGATTAACAGCTTGTTGTTTTGTTCTTCTGTAAAAGTCTCATTTCCTAATTTACCGGCATTAACAGCAACCCTTGTATGCAGGTGAACATAGCCGTTTTGATAGGCAAGAAGGGCTTCGTCCGTATCATTAAACACCATGCCCTCACCGACGGCACCTTCTCTTTCAAGAGTTAGATAATAGTTTCCTAATACCATGTCCTGTGAAGGAGTAACAACCGGTTTACCATCTTTCGGGTTAAGAATGTTTTGGGCAGCAAGCATTAAAAGGCGGGCTTCAGCCTGTGCTTCTGAAGAAAGCGGTACGTGCACAGCCATTTGGTCTCCGTCAAAGTCGGCATTGTATGCAGTACATACTAACGGGTGAAGGCGAATAGCACGGCCTTCAACGAGCGTAGGTTCAAATGCCTGGATCCCTAAACGGTGAAGCGTAGGGGCACGGTTTAACAGAACCGGATGCTCCTTAATGACATCTTCAAGCACATCCCAAACATCTGGGGACACTCTTTCAATTTTGCGCTTTGCTGATTTAATATTATGGGCTAATCCCTTTTCAACAAGCTCCTTCATCACAAATGGCTTAAATAATTCAAGCGCCATTTCTTTCGGAAGTCCGCATTGATACATTTTTAGATTAGGACCTACGACGATAACCGAACGGCCGGAATAGTCAACACGTTTTCCAAGCAGGTTTTGACGGAAACGTCCTTGCTTACCTTTCAGCATATGGGACAGTGACTTTAACGGACGGTTACCAGGACCTGTAACCGGGCGGCCGCGGCGGCCGTTGTCAATTAAAGCATCGACGGCTTCCTGGAGCATCCGCTTTTCGTTTTGAACGATAATGCTAGGCGCACCCAGGTCTAATAAACGCTTTAAACGATTGTTACGGTTAATCACACGGCGATATAAATCGTTTAAGTCAGAAGTCGCAAATCTTCCGCCATCTAATTGAACCATCGGGCGCAGCTCTGGTGGAATGACTGGAAGAACATCTAACACCATCCAAGATGGTTCGTTCCCGGAATTACGGAATGCTTCGAGAACCTCAAGACGTTTAATTGCACGTGTACGGCGTTGGCCTTGAGCTGTTTTAAGCTCTTCTTTTAAACCATCAACATCTTTGTCTAAATCGATATCTGACAGCAGTTTCTTGATGGCTTCTGCACCCATAGATGCTTGGAATTTATTACCGTACTTTTCACGATAGGCACGATATTCTTTTTCTGATAATAGCTGTTTCTTTTCAAGAGCAGTGTCACCTGATTCTGTCACTACGTATGAAGCAAAGTAAATGACTTCTTCAAGCGCCCTTGGAGACATGTCTAAAACAAGCCCCATTCTACTTGGAATGCCTTTAAAATACCATATATGCGAAACAGGTGCGGCAAGTTCAATATGCCCCATTCGTTCGCGGCGGACCTTTGCACGAGTAACCTCTACACCGCATCGGTCACAGACAACACCTTTATAACGGACACGCTTGTACTTTCCGCAATGACATTCCCAATCCTTTGTCGGACCAAAAATTCTTTCGCAGAATAAACCGTCCTTTTCTGGCTTTAACGTACGATAGTTAATGGTTTCAGGTTTTTTAACCTCACCGAATGACCAAGAGCGGATTTTATCCGGTGATGCAAGACCTATTTTCATGTACTCAAAATTATTAACGTCCAGCAAGGGGCCTACCTCCCTATTTATGTCCAGGTTTTACCCTTATATAAAAGCTTAAAAGCGCACCAAGGAACAGCAATAGCTTGTTCACAGCAGGAGCTATTCTCTTAAGTGCGCTTAAACTAAGAATGGATTACTCTTTTGAACCTACTTTTTCGGATTCAAAGCTTGGTGCGTCAGGAACGATGTTTAATGTGTCGACTTGTTGTACGTCCTCTTCATCTTCCATATCGCGCATTTCAATCTCTTCTTCATCACCGGATAAGATTTTGACATCCATACCCAAGCTTTGAAGTTCTTTGATTAATACCTTAAATGACTCAGGAACGCCCGGTTCTGGAACATTTTCGCCTTTTACAATGGCTTCATATGTTTTAACCCGGCCAACCACGTCATCCGACTTAACCGTAAGAATCTCCTGCAGCGTGTATGCAGCGCCATATGCTTCAAGCGCCCATACCTCCATCTCACCGAAACGCTGTCCGCCAAACTGGGCTTTACCGCCAAGCGGCTGCTGTGTAACAAGTGAGTAAGGACCTGTTGAACGTGCATGCAATTTATCGTCAACCATGTGAGCAAGCTTAATCATATACATGACCCCAACTGATACACGGTTATCAAAAGGTTCACCCGAACGGCCGTCATAAAGAACCGTTTTGGCATCGCGGGCCATGCCGGCTTCCTCAATCGTTGCCCATACATCTTCCTCACGTGCACCGTCAAATACTGGCGTTGCAACATGAATACCAAGAGCTCTGGCAGCCATACCTAAGTGAAGCTCAAGAACCTGCCCGATATTCATCCGAGAAGGTACCCCTAATGGATTTAACATAATATCAACCGGTGTGCCATCTGGAAGGAATGGCATATCCTCTTCCGGTAAAATTCTTGAGATAACCCCTTTATTCCCGTGGCGTCCCGCCATTTTATCGCCTGCGGAGATTTTCCTCTTTTGAACGATATAGACACGGACTAACTGATTAACGCCTGGAGGCAGTTCATCGCCATCTTCACGGTTAAAGACTTTTACATCCAGAACAATACCGCCTCCGCCGTGTGGAACACGAAGAGAAGTATCACGGACTTCACGAGCCTTTTCACCAAAGATAGCATGTAAGAGACGTTCTTCAGCGGTCAATTCTGTTACCCCTTTTGGTGTAACCTTACCAACTAAAAGGTCTCCGTCTTTTACTTCTGCACCAATGCGGATAATACCGCGCTCATCAAGATTGCGAAGGGCGTCTTCACCCACGTTAGGAATATCACGAGTAATTTCCTCTGGTCCAAGCTTTGTATCACGAGATTCAGATTCATATTCCTCGATATGAATAGAAGTATAGACATCGTCTTTTACAAGACGTTCACTCATGATAATCGCATCTTCATAGTTGTATCCATCCCAATTTATGAATGCAACAAGAACGTTTCTTCCTAACGCTAATTCGCCAAGCTCCATAGATGGACCATCAGCAAGAATTTCACCCTTTTTGACACGGTTGCCAACAGCCACAATCGGACGCTGGTTATAG
Source organism: Neobacillus sp. PVCKKU3 (assembly GCF_058323225.1). Taxonomy (NCBI): domain Bacteria; kingdom Bacillati; phylum Bacillota; class Bacilli; order Caryophanales; family Bacillaceae; genus Neobacillus; species Neobacillus sp. PVCKKU3. Next base: position 23,398 of record NZ_JBLVQN010000035.1, on the reverse strand, counting down.
CATGTTCCTTGGTTGGAACGGATAAATTTCAACATCCTGTATTTATCGAGGTCACCTTTAACCTCTTGACCATCGATCTCTTTCACACGACGCACCCATACTTGACGGGCTTCAACGTGTTCCACGATTCCATCGTGCTTACAAACAACCGCTGCCCCGGAGTCTTTTCCGGAGACATATTCCATGCCGGTACCAACTCTTGGCGCCTCAGGCTGCATTAATGGGACCGCCTGACGCTGCATGTTTGCACCCATCAGTGCACGGTTGGAGTCGTCATTTTCAAGGAACGGAATACATGCCGTTGCCGCAGAAACAACCTGCTTTGGTGATACGTCCATATAATCGACCCTGTCGCGTTTAACAACCGTGTTCTCACCACGGAAGCGGGCAATAACATCTTCATCAAGGAAGGAGCCATCATCACCAAGACGGGCATTCGCCTGGGCGACAACATAATTGTCCTCTTCATCGGCTGTTAGATAATCGATTCGGTCTGTCACATTACCTGTATCAGGATCAACACGGCGGTAAGGTGTTTCTATAAATCCAAAGCGATTAACTTTTGCATAGCTTGATAATGAGTTAATCAAACCGATGTTCGGACCTTCCGGTGTTTCAATCGGACACATCCGGCCATAGTGAGAGTAGTGAACGTCACGAACTTCCATACCGGCACGTTCACGTGTTAAACCACCTGGTCCAAGCGCTGATAAACGACGCTTATGGGTTAATTCCGCAAGCGGGTTTGTCTGATCCATGAACTGTGATAACTGTGAACTTCCGAAGAACTCTTTGATGGAAGCAATAACTGGACGAATATTGATTAACTGCTGCGGCGTTATCGTTGCTGTATCCTGAATGGACATTCTTTCACGAACAACGCGCTCCATCCGGGACAATCCAATTCGGAATTGGTTTTGCAAAAGCTCACCAACTGAACGAAGACGTCTGTTCCCCAAATGGTCGATATCATCTGTATCACCTACTCCATGCAGCAAATCAAAGAAGTAGCTGATTGACGCAATAATATCAGCAGGAGTGATATTTTTAATTGGTTCTGCCACATAGGCATTACCTAAAACATTAATAACCTTTTCATTTTCATCGCCAGGAGCGTAAATCTTGATGCCCTGCATAATGATTTCTTCTTCCACTACACCACCAACAGGGTTGTAGCTTTTGAAATTAATATTTTTCTCGAGCGCAGGCAGGATTCTGTCCAGATTTCTTCTATCCAAAACAGTTCCCTTTTCTGCAATGATTTCACCTGTTTCAGGGTCTGCCAGCGTTTCCGCTAAGCGCTGATTGAATAGGCGGTTTTTAATGTGAAGCTTTTTATTAATTTTATAACGACCTACATTAGCCAGGTCATATCGTTTCGGATCAAAGAAACGAGAAATCAATAAATTCTTCGCATTTTCAACAGTCGGAGGTTCACCCGGACGAAGACGTTCGTAAATCTCAAGTAACGCTTTATCAATACCTTCCGTATTATCTTTTTCAAGCGTGTTGCGGAGATATTCGTTATCACCAATCAATTCAAGAATTTCTTGATCAGAGCCGAAACCAAGTGAACGCAAAAGAACCGTAACGGGCAGTTTCCGAGTACGATCGATTCTGACATATACGACATCCTTGGCATCTGTTTCATATTCAAGCCATGCGCCGCGGTTCGGAATGACAGTAGCTGTGTAGCCCTTTTTTCCGTTTTTATCGGTTTTTCCGCTGAAATAAACGCTCGGTGAGCGCACCAGCTGCGAAACAATTACACGTTCCGCACCATTAATAACAAACGTGCCGGTTTCCGTCATTAACGGAAAATCACCCATGAATACATCTTGATCCTTTACTTCGCCTGTTTCTTTGTTTACAAGACGTACTTTGACACGCAATGGAGCAGAATATGTAACGTCCCGTTCTTTTGATTCTTCTACAGAATACTTTGGATCGCCAAGACTGTAATCAATAAATTCCAGTGATAAGTTACCTGTAAAATCCTCAATCGGTGAAATATCCTGGAACATTTCACGCAATCCCTCATCAAGAAACCACTGATAAGAAGAGGTTTGGATTTCAATAAGGTTTGGTAACTCTAAAACTTCACTGATTCGTGCGTAACTCCTCCGCTTCCGGTGGCGTCCATACTGAACTAGTTGACCTGTCAACTGATTCACCCCTCAAATCAAGCGTAATTTAAAAATCTATGCACATCTTTTGAGCAGTGCTATAAAGCCCTATCCAAAAGACAAAAAGAAAAAGGGTTTTTTCCCAAAAACCACATTTTCACATTTTGACTATTATTTTGTCATCATTTCCTTTTTATCCCTATTTTATACAGACAAAATGTATTTATAGGAATAATTCAGTAAATATTATGATGGCATTTTATAATGCTATCACAACGACACTATCAAGTCAACTGTTTTTTAGCCTTTATGATGAAATATCCTTTTGATTTGTCAATTACTTCAGCATTAGAAAAAAGTTCTTTCATTTTCTCCATCGCCGAGGGAGCACCCTGCTTCTTTTGAATGACTACCCATAATTCGCCGCGGGCAGCAAGACGTTCATAACCTTGTTCAAAAATATCATGAACAGTCTTTTTCCCGGCACGAATGGGGGGATTGGTTAAAATAGCGGAAAAGGTATCTTCCTTTACACTAAGCAGCCGGTCACTTTCATAGATTTTTACATTCTCAATTTTGTTGAGAACGGCATTTTCCCTCGCCAATTCAAGAGCCCGTTCATTCACATCTACCATATGAATGATCCGGTCTGGGTTGGCCTTTGCAATAGATAAACCAATGGGGCCATATCCGCAGCCAACATCGAGAATAGGACCGTTTATTTCCGGAATCGTAAAAGATTCAATTAATAGACGTGAGCCAAAATCTACCTCTCTTTTTGAAAAAACTCCGTTATCCGTTTTAAACCGAAATTGATGGTTTCTTAAGGTGAAGTCCCAATATTTCGGGTCACTTTCAACCTTTTGGGAACGAGAATAGTAGTGTTCAGTCAAACGACTCACCTCCTGAGGAAAGGAATAGAAGATAATGAGGCACTAGGACCTTTTTAAGATAGCCAAAAAAAGCCCGCTTATGCAGCGGACTTTTTTATAACGTTAAGATTACTTAACTTCAACGTTTGCTCCAACTTCGTCAAGCTTAGCTTTGATTTCTTCAGCTTCTTCTTTAGAAACGCCTTCTTTAACAGGCTTTGGAGTGTTGTCAACAAGGTCTTTTGCTTCTTTAAGTCCAAGACCAGTGATTTCACGAACAACTTTGATAACTTTGATTTTTTGATCGCCAGCAGAAGCTAGGATTACATCAAACTCAGTTTGCTCTTCAACAGCAGCAGCACCTGCGCCGCCAACCATTGCTACAGGAGCAGCAGCAGTTACGCCGAATTCTTCTTCGATTGCTTTTACAAGATCGTTAAGTTCTAAAACAGTCATAGATTTAACTGCTTCAATGATTTGTTCTTTAGTCATTTTAATTTTCCTCCTTAATTTTCATTCCGTTATTGGTTAAGCGATAAGTCTTAACTTACGCGCCTTGTTCTTCTTTTTGATCTGCAACTGCTTTTGCTGCAAGAGCAAGGTTGCGGATTGGTGCTTGAAGCACGCTGAGTAACATAGAAAGCAAGCCTTCGCGTGAAGGAAGTTCAGCAAGAGCTTTAACCTCTTCAACAGTTGCGACGTTACCTTCGATAACACCCGCTTTTAATTCTAACGCTTCGTTCTTTTTAGCAAAATCGTTTAAGATTTTCGCTGGTGCTACTACATCTTCAGTACTGAACGCGATTGCGTTAGGACCTGTTAATGCATCGTTTAAGCCAGCAAGACCTACTTCTTCAGCCGCACGGCGAGTCATGGAGTTTTTATAAACCTTGAACTCAACGCCAGCTTCGCGAAGTTGTTTACGAAGTTCAGTCACTTGACCAACTGTAAGGCCACGGTAGTCAACAACAATTGTTGATACGCTAGCTTTTAGTTTTCCAGCAATTTCTTCGACAACCTGTTTTTTAGCTTCGATTGCACTGCTCATCTTAACACCTCCTGTAGAATGTCTACATTTATACCGGTCAGTAAAATGCCTCTATATCATAGAATAGACATAGAGGCAGCATAATCAGCTAAAAAGATAGCTTAATTTATCGCATAACCTCGGCAGGATTATTAAGCACATAAGCCCCTGCTGTCTACGGTACAAATGTTTATTGTATTAAACAACAAAATTGATTATATAAAATCTAATTTCGATTGTCAATTGGAAAAATTAGTTACCTTATCTTGCTGCAACAGTAGAAGGATCTACCTTGATTCCAGGTCCCATTGTTGAAGTAACAGTTACGTTCTTCATGTAAGTACCTTTAGCAGCAGATGGCTTTACTTTTAACATTGTTTCGAACACAGTAGTGAAGTTCTCAACAAGCTTTTCGTTTTCGAAAGAAGATTTACCGATAGGCACGTGGATATTTCCAGCTTTGTCAACACGGTATTCAACTTTACCTGCTTTAATTTCATTGATTGCTTTTGTTACATCAAATGTAACTGTGCCTGTTTTAGGGTTTGGCATTAAGCCTTTAGGCCCTAAAGTACGACCTAATTTACCAACTTCACCCATCATGTCAGGTGTTGCTACGATTACATCGAACTCGAACCAACCTTGTTGGATTTTGTTGATGTATTCTGCATCGCCAACATAATCAGCGCCAGCTGCTTCTGCTTCTTTCACTTTTTCACCCTTCGCGAATACTAATACGCGTTGAGTTTTACCAGTTCCGTTTGGAAGCACAACTGCTCCACGGATTTGCTGGTCAGCTTTCTTAGGGTCAACGCCTAAGCGGAAAGCAACTTCAAGAGTTGCGTCGAATTTCGCAATATTTGTTTGCTTAGCAAGTTCAATTGCTTCTGCAATTGGGTAAGCTTTTGAGCGATCTACAAGCTTAGAAGCTTCTAGGTACTTCTTACCTTTTTTAGCCATTTTTATTTCCTCCTAAATTGTGGTTTTAACGTCTTGATAACTCCCACGAAAAAGGTTGCGAGTATTTTTATAACTGCGCAACCCCTTCATTACAACATAACAGTTACTAACATGGATTAGTCTTCGATAACGATACCCATGCTGCGTGCAGTACCTTCAACCATGCGCATTGCTGCTTCAACGCTAGCTGCGTTTAGGTCAGGCATTTTTTGTTCCGCAATCTCGCGTACTTTATCACGCTTTACTGTTGCTACTTTATTACGGTTAGGCTGGCCTGAACCAGACTGAATTCCAGCTGCTACTTTCAAAAGAACGGCAGCAGGAGGAGTTTTCGTAATAAATGTAAATGAACGGTCTTCAAACACCGTGATTTCAACAGGAATAATCAATCCAGCTTGATCTGCTGTACGAGCGTTAAATTCCTTACAGAATCCCATGATGTTAACACCGGCTTGACCTAGTGCTGGACCAACTGGCGGTGCAGGGTTTGCTTTACCAGCAGGGATTTGTAATTTAACAACTTTAATTACTTTTTTAGCCACGAGACACACCTCCTTAAAGTCCGTGATGTGGTTAATAGGGTATTAACCCTCCCACTCATCTGAAGTCTTTATATGAATACAAAGAGCTTGACAAAAGTCTTGTCCAAGGAGTTTTCCTTAGACATACTGACCTATGAAATATTATCATTTTTTAAAACTGATTTCAAGTTTTTTTACAATATCAGATAATTTTTCTTTAAAATTGTCTCTTTTGGCCTTTTTCTGCTCTAAAAAAGGGCTGTTGATTGGAGCTCCGGGCACTTCGCTTTCCGCGGGCGTTTCGGGGAGCCTCCTCGTCGCTAAAGCTCCTGCGGGGTCTCCCCTGAACCGTACTCCCGCAGGAGTCTTCGTGCCCTCCACTCCAATCAACAGGGTAGAAAAACTTATCTTCAACTTTTTATTATTTTTTAAAAATTAAAGCTTATCAATTTGTGTGAATTCAAGTTCTACTGGGGTGTCACGGCCGAACATGTTGACTAGTACTTTAAGCTTGGCTTTGTCCTTGTCCATTTCTTCGACGACTCCTGTGAAGTTGGCGAATGGGCCTTCTTTAACTTTGACGGTTTCGCCGATTTCGTAGTTAACGTCAATACGCTTTTCTTCTACGCCCATACGTTTCAGTAAGCCGGTCACTTCTTCCGGAAGCAGTGGAGTTGGCTTTGAACCTGATCCAGCAGAACCAACGAACCCAGTTACACCCGGTGTATTTCGTACGACATACCAAGAATCGTCGGTCATCACAAGCTCAACCAACACATATCCAGGGAACACCTTACGTTTGACAACCTTTTTCTTACCGTTTTTAATTTCTGTTTCTTCTTCTTCCGGAACTACGACACGAAAGATTTTATCTGACATGCCCATGGATTCCACACGTTTTTCTAAATTAGCCTTTACCTTATTCTCATAGCCTGAGTAAGTATGAACAACATACCAATTCTTTTCCATTTAAGAGGACTTGTGCGTCCGTCCCTCCCTAATTTAAATTCAACCTTTTTTTTAAACAAATTAAAAAACCCGCTAATGACGGGTTTTTTGCTAAAAATTCCTTGTGTTTTCCATTATACCATGAAGTACAAGTTATTATTCAAGAATTAACCGAATCAATTTTGAAATTCCCAAATCTAAAACCGCAAAGAAAACGGCAAAAAAGGCAACAGTTGTTATAACAGTTACAGTAGAGCGAGTCAGTTCTCCGCGTTTTGGCCAGCTGACTTTTCTCATTTCACGAACTACGTCACTGAAGAAATTCTTTATGCGAGACATTTAGTAACCCCCAACTATCGTAAATAGCAATGCTAGAATGTTAATCTTTTATTTTGTTTCACGATGAACAGTATGCACATCACAGGTTTTACAATATTTATTTAATTCCAATCTCTCTGTTTGTGTATCCTTGCTGGCGGTGGAATAATTTCTAGAACCGCAGATTGTGCAGGCAAGAACTCTCTTTTTACTCATCCTTAGGCACCCTCTTTATATCCCTAAAAATGTATCATGACCCCTATTTATTGTCAATAACATTCGGCAGGAGATTCAGTGAACTGACATAAATCTGTGAGCGCATACAAAACTTACAGGGAAAACTCGCGAAACTCCAGGTACCGCTCTAGCTTTCTTTTTACACGCTGCAAGGCATTATCAATCGATTTCACATGACGGTTAAGTTCTTCAGAAATTTCCTGGTACGATTGCCCATCCAAGTACAGGGCCAATACCTTTCGTTCTAAATCACTTAACAATTCCGTCATTTTTACTTCTATGTGGTCAAACTCTTCCTGGTTAATGATTAGCTCTTCCGGGTCGAGAACCTTTGCACCTGATAATACATCCATCAACGTCCGGTCTGATTCTTCATCGTAAATAGGCTTGTCCAATGAAACATAGGAATTTAACGGAATATGTTTCTGCCTCGTTGCCGTTTTGATGGCTGTGATGATTTGCCTTGTGATGCACAATTCAGCGAATGCTTTGAAGGAGGTCAGCTTGTCCTCTCTAAAATCGCGGATCGCCTTATACAGACCAATCATTCCTTCTTGAACAATATCTTCCTTATCCGCGCCAATTAAAAAATAGGATCTTGCTTTCGCACGTACAAAATTTCGATACTTATGGATTAAAAAATCCAAAGCTTCGCTGTCGCCTTGGTGAACCAAATCGACAATTTCCTCGTCTTCCATTACGAAAAACTGCTCGTTAACATTTGTCCCGAAGTCCGCACTCAACTTAAGATCCCCTCCACCGAACAAGCATAGATAGTATTATTATACATTAGAAAATTTTTGAAGTCGATAGCTCACTTCTGTCCTCGGCGCCATTTTTCAAAAATTTCTGCCATTTCTTCGCTAATCGGTATTTTGTAGAAAGGTTTTTTCTCTTGAATTTTTTTTACCTTTTTCTCAATTCCTTTTTCAATGGAGGACATTTCTATTTCTAATTCACGGGCTGATTTTCTTAAAGCACCCTGTCCAAAAATTTGCCATTGCTCTGTAAAATCAGAAGTGGCCACGTGAACTTGTGTTCTTCGATTACTTAAGCTGATCGCCATTTTTTCAATCCGTTCATCGGCTGATTCATTTTCCTTCGTAAAAATGACTTCAACCTTGTGATTTTCATACTTTTTTTCCGTTCCTTTTACATAATGAGCATCAAAGACTACGATTACCCGAAAGCCGGAAAAGGCCTGATATTCGGCCATCTTTTCCACCAATCGGTCCCTTGCTGCCGGAAGGTCCCGGTCTTTTAATGCTTTAAGCTCCGGCCACGCCCCGATAATGTTATAGCCATCGACTAGCAGGATATCCATATACTATCCCTCTAAGGTGTGCCGTTTCCGGTATACCTCATACATCAGCAGTGCCGCCGCAACAGAAGCATTTAAGGATGTAACATGACCCGCCATTGGCAGATGAATGAGAAAATCACACTTATCACGGATTAACCGCCCCATTCCTTTTCCTTCACTGCCAATCACAAGGCCAAGCGGAAGAGTTCCGTCCATTTGCCGGTAATCCTGTTCCCCCAACGCATCTGTCCCGGCAATCCAGACTCCCCGTTCCTTCAGATCATCTATCGTACGCGCCATGTTTGTTACCCGGACAACCGGTATATATTCAATGGCTCCTGTCGAAGCTTTGGCGACCGTTGCCGTTAAGCCAACTGCCCTTCGCTTTGGAATGATGATCCCGTGCGCTCCGACTGCATCTGCAGTTCTTATGATCGAGCCGAGGTTATGAGGATCCTCAATCTCATCCAGCAGTAAAAAGAAAGGAGGCTCGTTGTTCTTTTCCGCCGCCGCAAACAAATCATCCAATTCGGCATACTGATAGGCTGCGACATAGGCAAGGACACCTTGATGGTTCTGGTCAGTAATCTGGTCGATTTTTTTCTTTGGGACTAATTGCACGAGGACATTTCCTTCTTTGGCCAATTGGGTAATCTGCTGCATTTGCCCGCGTTGTGACCCTTCTGCAATTAAAATTTTATTGATATCCCGTTTTGATTTTAGCGCCTCAATCACCGGATTTTTACCCACGATGTATTCCTGTTCCTGATTCATGTTGACGTTCCTCCTTTCTTATTTTCCACATAGAAAAACGACTGGCGGACGAGTTCTTCTAGGCGGTCCTTCCTTCCCATTAAATATAAATAGCCGATTAACGCTTCAAAGGCTGTGCTGTATCGGTAAGTTTGAACATCGGTATTTTTCGGGACAGTTCCTGATTTCGCATTTCTGCCGCGCATAACAACCGCCATCTCCTCCTCTAGCAATAGCCCTTCATCCATCATTTGAAAAAGAATCTGGCATTGCGCTTTTGCAGAAACATACCTCGTCCCTTCTCTGTGCAGTTGATGGGGCCGGACCCGCCCGCTAAACAAGAGGTGACGCCTTACATATGTTTCATAGACAGCGTCACCCATGTAAGCAAGTGCGAGACTATTCAATTGGCTGGCATCGACTGTTTTATCGTAATCAAGCATTTAAATTAGCCTCTTTTCCACCTTGTACCTTGTGGGGTATCCTCTAAAATGATATTCATTTCCTTTAACTGGTCACGAATTTGGTCAGCCAATTGGAAGTTACGGTCCTTTCTGGCCTGAATTCGCTGTTCAATTAGGGCATCAATTTCTTCATCCAGTAATTCTTCTTGTTCAAAAGTCAGGCCAAGAACAGCAAACAGCTCTTCGAATTGCGCTGTAAACGCATCAATAACCTCTACCGCAGTATTTTTTTCCATGAGGTAATAATTAGCTAGTTTCGATAACTCAAATAAAACTGAAATGGCCTTGGCTGTATTAAAATCATCGTCCATCGCTTCGATAAATTCATCGCGGTGTCTGCTGATTTTATCAAGCCATTCTTGATTATTTTCCGTCAAGTTTGCGCTGTTCTCACGGCGGTGTTTTAAATTTTGGTAAGAGGTGGTTAACCGTTCAAGGGCTGCCGTTGTGCTCTCCAATAACTCCTGACTGTAATTGATTGGATTGCGGTAGTGAACGGACAGCATAAAGAATCGTAACACCTGCGGGTTTATCTGCTTAATAATGTCATGGACCAGCACAAAGTTGCCAAGTGACTTTGACATTTTTTCATTATCAATATTAATATAGCCATTATGCATCCAATAGCGGGAAAAAGTTTTTCCGCTTAACGCCTCGGATTGGGCAATTTCGTTTTCATGGTGCGGGAAGGTTAAATCCTGTCCGCCAGCATGGATATCAATGGTCTCACCAAGATATTTTTTCGCCATCGCCGAGCATTCGATATGCCAGCCTGGTCTTCCCGGACCCCACGGGCTCTCCCAGAAAATTTCCCCTTCCTTGGCTGCTTTCCATAAAGCAAAGTCCAGGTTATCTTCTTTTTTCTCGCCTACTTCAATTCTAGCTCCAGCCTGCAGTTCATCAATTGGCTGGTGGGAAAGCTTGCCGTACTCCTCAAAGTGGCGCGTCCGGTAATAAACATCCCCCTCAGACTCATAGGCGTAGCCCTTCTCGATTAATTGGCTGATAAAGTCGATAATAATGTCCATGTTTTCCATGACACGCGGATGGACATCTGCCTTTTTGCAGCCTAGTGCCAAAACATCTTCAAAATAGGCCTCAATAAACCGATTCGCAATCGTTGGTACATCTTCTCCGAGCTGATTGGCAGCGCGGATCAATTTATCATCGACATCCGTAAAGTTGGATACATATTTGACGTCGTAACCGCGGTATTCTAAATAACGGCGTACCGTATCAAATACAATTGCCGGGCGCGCATTTCCGATATGGATATAATTATAGACAGTTGGCCCGCAAACATACATTTTGACCTTGCCTTCTTCAAGGGGTACAAAGGTCTCTTTCTTGCGGGTAAGTGTATTATACAGTTGAATGGTCATTAACTTTTGTCCTTTCCTCTTTTAATTCTGCCAGTTCCTTTTTCATTTGATCCAGTTCCAGTTGCAAATCTTTAAAGCGATCCGCAACCGGGTCTGGCAAGTCGGAATGGTTTAAATCTTTCCCAACTCGAATGCCGTCTTTCATGACGACTCTTCCTGGAATTCCTACGACCGTGGAGTTCGGCGGAACTTCCTTTAAAACTACCGATCCGCCGCCGATTTTGGAATTTTCGCCGATGGTTATCGAGCCTAAAACCTTGGCACCAGTAGAGATGAGTACATTATCCTTAATAGTCGGATGACGCTTTCCTTTTTCTTTCCCTGTACCGCCTAGTGTGACCCCTTGATAAATCGTAACATTATCGCCAATTTCACAGGTTTCCCCCACAACAACGCCCATTCCATGGTCGATAAAAAATCTTCTGCCTATTTTTGCCCCCGGATGAATTTCAATTCCTGTGAAGAAGCGGCTTACTTGTGAAATAACTCGAGCAATGAAAAACAATTTTCTCTTATAGAACCCATGCGCCAAGCGGTGCGCCCAAATGGCATGAAGACCTGAATAAGTTAGAATTACTTCCAAATAGCTTCTTGCTGCCGGATCCTGGTCAAATATTACATCAATATCCTCCTTCAATGTTTTGAACATTGATACTCCCCCCTTTGTTTTATACCCCTTTTTATAAAATAAAAAACGCCTCTGTCGTAAAGACAGAGACGCTTGATTTTAACGTGGTTCCACTCTGATTAGGTCATAATGAATACAGACACAGAAACTGTGTGTACATTAATATGGCCTCACTCTACCTGTTAACGGAAAGGTTCCGCCCAAATCTACTCCAGAGGCAATCTGTTTCGAAGTGGGGCTCCGAGGTGCATTTTCAAAAAATGAGCGGCTTAAACCACTTTCAGCCGGTGATGGTTCTCTCTTTCAAGCATCATTTTTCTACTTTTCCTCATCAAAGCTTTAGCTCGTTTTATAATACTTATACTATATTACATTTTTTCTTGAATGTTAACTAATAATTTGCTTAATTCTATTTTGAACTTTCTCGCGGCCTAAAAGTTCAATCGATTTTGGCAGGTCTGGTCCATGGGTTTGCCCCGTCACAGCGGCCCGAATCGGCATAAACAGGTTTTTCCCCTTTTGCCCTGTTGATTTTTGGACAGCCTTCATCGCGGCCTGGATGCCTTCTGCCTGGAAGCTTTCAAGCTGATCAAGCTCCTGTGAGAAAGCCTTTAACACCTCTGGAACTTGTTCTCCACCCAGTACTTCCTTCGCTTCTTCTTCATAGTCTGCCTCGTCCTTAAAGAACATATCCGAAAGCTCGACGATTTCCGCGCCAAAGCTCATTTTTTCCTGAAGGAGAGAAACCAAAGTGCGGACCCATTGTTGTTCTTCCTCTGACAGGTTCTCGCTGACACGGCCAGCCTTGATTAAATGCGGCAGGGAAAGTTCCACTACCCGCTCTAGCTCTACTTTTTTCATATATTGATTGTTCATCCAAGCAAGCTTTTGTTTATCAAATAATGCCGGTGATTTGGACAGTCGCTCTGCATCAAAGATTTGAATAAATTCTTCTTGCGCGAAAATCTCCTCTTCCCCTGCAGGAGACCAGCCGAGCAAAGCAATAAAGTTAAATAATGCTTCTGGCAGATAACCTAATTCCTCGTATTGCTCGATAAATTGAATGATGGACTCGTCCCGCTTGCTCAATTTCTTACGGCTTTCATTCACAATTAGCGTCATATGTCCGAAAATTGGCGGCTCCCAGCCTAATGCTTCGTAGACCACCAGTTGCTTTGGCGTATTGGAGATATGGTCATCGCCGCGCAGAACATGCGAGATTTCCATGAGACGGTCATCGATAGCAACCGCAAAGTTATAGGTTGGCGTGCCATCCTTCTTAACCATTACCCAGTCTCCGCCAATCGTATCTGATTCAAAGGATACAGTTCCTTTAACCATGTCATCAAAGGTATACGTTTTTCCTTCCGGTACAAGAATACGAATGCTTGGCTTGCGGCCTTCTGCCTCCAAACGGGTGCGGTCTTCCGGAGTTAAGTGCCGGCACTTGCCGGAGTAATGTGCGGTTTCACCACGGGCAATTTGCTCTTCCCGTTCTTTCTCCAATTCTTCTTCTGTACAGTAGCATTTATAAGCCTTTCCATTCTCTAAAAGCTGCTTATAGTAGGTTTCATAAATATCGTTTCTTTCCGATTGGCGGTACGGACCATATTCACCACCGACATCAACACTTTCATCCCAGTCCATTCCAAGCCATTTTAAATATTTTAATTGGCTTTGCTCGCCGCCTTCAATATTACGTTTCTTATCAGTATCCTCAATCCGGATAATAAACTTTCCGCCTTTATTGCGGGCAAACAAATAATTAAATAGTGCCGTACGGGCATTCCCGATATGTAAATGTCCGGTTGGACTTGGAGCGTACCTTACTCTAATCTCATTTGACATCATAATGCCTCCACTTTTTCCATTTGGTTCTCATACCGATATATTTTATCACTTGGCAGAACCTCAATAAAGTCTAAACCCCAACCTTTTTTAACAAAACAACTGCCTGGGCCGCAATCCCTTCGCCTCTGCCAGGAAACCCGAGCTTTTCAGTTGTGGTTGCTTTCACATTAACCTGCTCCGGAGATGCCTCGAGAAGCTCGGCAATCCGCGCCTGCATCTCGCCAATATAGGGAGCCATCTTTGGTTTTTGGGCAATGATTGTACAATCAGCATTAACAAGCTCATATCCCTTTTCTTTCACGATTCCCCAGACACGCTCCATCAGCTTAGCCGAATCAGCGTCCTTAAAGTTTGGGTCGGTATCAGGAAAATGCCTTCCGATATCGCCTTCGCCAATTGCCCCTAAACAGGCATCGGAAACGGTATGTAATAATACGTCGGCATCGGAATGCCCCAACAGCCCTTTTTCATATGGAATCGTGATACCACCAATAATCAGAGGGCGTCCCTCGATTAATTGATGAACATCAAAGCCCTGGCCAATTCGAAACATAATTCAAACTCCTTTTTATCCAGCTCCAGCGCCTAGGGGCTCGGGGTCAGAAGCAAATCCGTCAAGAAGGTTAAAGAGCAACCTTCTTGACGGCTCGTTTTCTGCCTGTCGCCCCTGGTCAAGTCGCTTCCGCTTTTATATTTCTCTTTTTTAAAATCGCTTCTGCAAAAAATAAATCCTCTGGTGTTGTAATTTTGATATTATCATAATCGCCTTCCACCATCGCCACTGGATGTCCCAATCTTTCTACCAAACTGGCATCATCAGTGCCGAGAAAGCTGTCTCTTTCTGCTTTTTCATATGCCTGATGGAGGAGGGAAATGCGAAAAGCCTGCGGGGTATGCACTGCCCACAAGCTCGAACGTTCCACAGTCTCTGTTACAGTACCGCCCATGACTTTTTTCATCGTATCTTTTGCAGGCACGCCAATAATGGCAGCACCTTTCTCCTCTGTTACTCCCGTTAAACGGAGGATATGCTCTTTTTTGATAAACGGTCTGGCGGCATCATGAACAAGAATGATCCCATCGGTCTTGATGGTTTTTAACGCATTATAAATGCTGTGCTGGCGTTCAGAACCGCCCGGAACCATACTGACGGACTTTTTGATATGATGTTTATTGATTAAATCCGTGAATTCCTTTTCATCCTTTGGGTTTACCGCTAAAATAATGGCCTCGCAATCCTCATCATCCGCAAAAACTTTAAGTGTATGAATGAGGATTGGCACACCTTCAAGTTCAAGCAAAAGCTTGTTTTTCCCCGCTCCCATTCGCTTTCCGGAACCGGCGGCAGGGAGAATGACTTTGTAAGTCATATATAACACAATCCTTTTTTATAATGCTTTTTCTAAAAGCTTCGGTTTGGCAAAAATCATTCTGCCTGCAGATGTCTGCAGGACGCTCGTTACGAGGACATCAATTCGTTTGCCGATATATTCTCTTCCTTCTTCCACAACAATCATCGTCCCGTCATCCAAATAGGCAACACCTTGATGATATTCCTTACCATCCTTGATTACTTGAACAGTTAATTCCTCACCTGGAAGAACGACTGGCTTCACAGCATTTGCCAGATCATTGATATTCAAAACGGAGACATTTTGGAATTCACAAACCTTATTTAAGTTAAAATCATTCGTCACAAGAATACCGTTCGTTATTTTCGCCAGCTTAACGAGCTTCGAGTCGACTTCCTGAATTTCTTCAAAATCTCCCTCGTAAATCTCTACTTTAACTGCCAGCTCCTTTTGGATTCTATTTAAGATATCCAATCCTCTTCTGCCGCGATTGCGTTTCAACACGTCAGAAGAGTCTGCAATATGCTGCAATTCCTCAAGCACAAATTGGGGAATAACAATCGTCCCATCCAAGAATCCCGTTTGGCAAATATCAGCTACGCGTCCATCAATAATGACGCTTGTATCCAATATTTTTAAAGATTTAAATTCCGCCTTATCTGTTTCCTCTTCAGCGGTCTTTTTCTTGCCGCTGCCTCGGCCAAACAAACCGAGAAGTTCATCGCGTTTTTTAAATCCCACCTGGAATCCTAAATACCCAAATAACAAGGTCAATAGAATCGGGGCCACTTCATTTAAGATTGGTACTTGTACGGCATTTAGGGCAAAGCCAATCAAGAAGGCAACCAACAAGCCAAATATTAGGCCAATACTTCCAAATAAAACATCTGTAACAGGAATCTTTACTAATGAATCTTCCGCCCATTTAATAAAATTAATAACGTAATCTACTGCCCAAAAGGTTATAAGATAAAAAATAATAGCACCTAAAATAGCAGTGACATAGGAATTATTGATAAGTTGGCTATCATTTAGATGAAGTAGAACAAGTAATTGCGGCAAAAACAAAATTCCAAGCGTTCCCCCAGTAATGAGAAAGCACGCCTGCACAATTCGTTTTAACATTCCTTCACCTCCTCTTTTTCATTATAAACACAATAGGGAAATTGAAACGTTGCAAGTAAGAATATTTTTCCAAATTGTGTTGATTTTGAAACAAATTTGTTACGTTAAAATCTAGGGTAGCATCGAAAAATGGGAGTGTCAAATAAATGAAAAACATTTATTTTAACATAGCCTTTTAGATTTTTTCAATAGTTTTATAGATGGCGATCCGTATATAATCGCTCCTTAATTAATTTGAAGCCCTCTTTGATTTTATTCGCACGTATTTCCCCTATTCCCTCCACGTCATCAAGTTCTTCAACTGTTGCAGTCAGAATATTTGTCAGATTTCCAAAGTTATTGATAAGATTTTCGATGATGACACCAGGAAGCCTGGGGATTTTATTAAGAATCCGGTATCCGCACGGATTTCGGTATTCATCAAGGTGAACATAGCCGAGGTACCCCAATAGCCTTAACAAAACCATGTCGTCTATGGTCCCGCTCGCCGTCATAGTCTGCATCCGCTGCAGGACTTCGTTTGGTTTTACCTCTCTATCAAACGCATAGTCCTTCATAATCAGCATCATTTCTTCTTCCAGTTCTGTCAATATTTCATTCATCTGCAGCCGAATCAGCCTGCCTTCAGTCCCCAGTTCATACAGGAACCCCAACAGTTCATTTTTAATCTTTAAGACCATTTCGAAGCGGTGGAGGACAAGTAGAAAATCATTATAAGTAACAGAATCCTCAAATTCTAAAATACTTAAATTGGTAATGCTTTGCTCCAGGACGGATTTATACTTTTCCAGTGTTTGAATGGCCTGATTCGCCTTTGTTAAAATGACAGCTATGTCCTTGAGGGCATAACGAAAATTCCCCTGATACAAAGTAATAACATTTCTTCTTTGGGAAATTGCAATCACAAGCGCTTTTGTCTGCTTGGCGACCCGTTCGGCTGTTCTGTGCCGCATACCCGTTTCCGTAGAGGCAATATCAGTATCTGGGGCAAGCTGGGCGTTAGCAATCAAAATTTTATTTCCAGTTTCATTTAAGATGATTGCCCCGTCCATTTTCGCCAATTCATATAAAAAGCTTGGTGAAAAGGAACAATTAATTTCAAATCCCCCGTCGACTATCGCTTTTACTTTTTCGTTATAGCCAATCACAATCAAGCCTCCGGTATTGGCCCGTAAAACATTATCAAGTCCTTCTCGAATAGGGGTACCCGGTGCAATTAACTGTACTACATCATGAATGGATAGTTCCCCTGATCTTTTATTGTCCATCCGCTACCCTCCCAAAGCCGCCTTCAGCGCCTCGCTGACCGACGAAACACCGATGAGTTCGACACCTATTGGCCCATTCCAGCCACTAAGATTATTAGCCGGCAGGATAACCCGCTCAAATCCCATTTTGGCAGCCTCCTGAACGCGCTGCTCGATTCTTGAAACCCGTCTGACTTCTCCCGTTAAGCCGACCTCCCCAATAATACAATCTGTCGGCCGTGTTGGTTTGTCCCTAAAACTTGAAGCAATGCTTACGGCAATCGCCAAATCAATGGCCGGTTCATCCAATTTCACTCCGCCGGCTACCTTTAAATAGGCATCTTGATTGGCGAGGAGCATTCCGACCCGCTTCTCTAGAACAGCCATTAAGAGCGGTACCCGGTTGTGGTCAATCCCTGTTGCCATCCTTCTCGGGTTCCCAAAGCTGGTGGGCGAAATAAGTGCTTGGATTTCCACAAGAACAGGCCGGGTCCCTTCCATCGAAGCGACAACAGTCGATCCTGCCGCACCTCTAGAGCGCTCCTCCAAAAATATTTCCGATGGATTTTCGACCTCTTCAAGGCCAAATTCCTTCATTTCAAAAATTCCCATTTCATTTGTGGATCCAAAGCGGTTTTTTACAGCACGTAAAATTCGATAGGTATGGTGTCTTTCTCCCTCAAAATAAAGGACCGTATCCACCATATGCTCGAGCAGCCTAGGACCGGCAATCGACCCTTCTTTTGTAACATGCCCGACAATAAAGATGGCAATCCCTTTCGTTTTGCCAATTCTCATTAATTCAGCCGTACATTCGCGAACCTGAGAAACACTACCTGGTGCTGAGGTAACCTCCGGGTGGTAAACCGTTTGGATGGAATCGATAATGACAAAGCTTGGATTTGTGCTTTCAATGGTCCTGTTAATTTCCTCAAGGTTTGTCTCCGCATATACCATTAAATTTGGCGAGGCGATGTTTAACCGTTCCGCCCGAAGTTTGGTTTGCCGTAAGGATTCCTCACCGGATATGTACAATACTTGATGGTCCTTTTTTGCTAGCTGTGAAGATACTTGCAGAAGGAGCGTTGATTTTCCGATGCCCGGGTCGCCGCCAATTAACACCAATGACCCCTTAACAACTCCGCCGCCAAGAACACGGTTTAATTCCTTTAAGTCAGTATGGATTCTCGGCTCGCTGACCGTTTCAATCGAAGTAATCGGAACCGGTTTTGAAAGAATGCCTGAACCTCCCTGAGAATGGGCAAACGCTCCCCGTCTTTGCGCCCCGGTAACCTCTACTTCTTCGACCATTCGATTCCAGCCGCCGCACCCTGGGCATTTTCCCATCCATTTTGGTGACTCATATCCGCAGTCCTGACACATGAATTTTGTTTTTCGCTTTACCATTCTTGCTCTTCCTCTCTGTGCGAAAAAGACGTCCCTTACATGGAAAAAGAGGTACACGATTTTACATTATTTACGTGTACCTCCCTTGATTGGTTTCATCTTACATAATTATTTTGCCAAGCTCGTTTGCTCAGCTGATCTGACAACAAATTCACCATTCTCGACGTCAATAACAGCAAGCTGGCCGGTCAATAAATTTCCTTTTAGCAGCTCTTCCGACAGGCGGTCTTCAATATGTTTTTGAATGGCCCGTTTAAGCGGTCTTGCCCCATATTCAGGGTCATAGCCTTCTTCGGAAATTTTCCCTTTTGCCGCCGGTGTTAGTTCGATTTCTATTTTTTGTTCCTTTAATCGCTTAATTAACTGATCAGATAGTAATGTAACAATTTCCTCCAAATGCTTTTTCTCAAGTGCATGGAAGACGATTATTTCATCAATCCGGTTCAGGAATTCAGGACGGAATGCTTTCTTCAGCTCTTCCATGACTTTGCCCTTCATGTCTTTGTAGTCCTGGGCAGAATCCTGGATATTAAAGCCGACATACTTATTCCGCTTCAGGGCTTCCGCACCGACGTTAGATGTCATAATCAGAACTGTATTGCGGAAATCGACTGTTCTTCCCTTCGAGTCGGTTAAGCGGCCATCTTCTAATACCTGGAGCAGGATATTAAACACATCTGGGTGCGCCTTTTCAATTTCATCCAAAAGGACAACTGAATATGGCTTTCTGCGGACTTTCTCGGTTAATTGTCCGCCCTCCTCATATCCTACATAGCCTGGAGGGGAACCGACAAGGCGGGATGTCGAATGCTTCTCCATATATTCCGACATATCGATCCGGATCATCGCATCCTCATCACCAAACATTGCTTCAGCAAGGGCACGGGCTAATTCTGTTTTCCCGACCCCGGTTGGTCCTAGGAAGATAAAGGAGCCAATCGGCCGCTTTGGATCTTTTAATCCTGCTCTCGCACGGCGGACCGCTTTGGATACAGCCAAAACTGCCTCTTCTTGACCAATCACGCGAGAATGCAAAATTTCTTCTAAGTTAAGCAGTCTTGCTGTTTCTGTTTCTGCAAGTTTAGAAACAGGAATTCCAGTCCAGCTCGATACAACGCTGGCAATATCCTCAACTGTTACTTGATTATTTTCTTTGCCCTGCTTTTCCTTCCAGCTTTTCTTCGTTTCTTCAAGCTGCTCACGCAGGCGCTGCTCTGAATCCCTTAATGATGCCGCCTTTTCGAATTCCTGGCTTTGCACGGCTGCATCCTTTTCCTTCCGCACTTCCTCGAGCTTCACTTCCAGCTCTTTTAAGTTTGGAGGAGTGGTATAGGAACGGAGACGAACCTTAGACCCTGCTTCGTCGATTAAATCAATCGCTTTATCAGGCAGGAAACGGTCTGAGATATAACGGTCGGAAAGCTTTACCGCTGCTTCAATCGCCTCATCGGTAATGGAGACACGATGGTGGGCTTCATAGCGGTCACGCAGCCCTTCTAAAATTTGAACGGATTCTTCCGCAGTCGGCTCATCCACCCGAATCGGCTGGAAGCGGCGCTCTAAGGCAGCATCCTTTTCGATATATTTGCGGTATTCATCAAGGGTTGTCGCCCCGATACATTGTAGCTCGCCACGGGCAAGCGATGGTTTTAAAATATTGGAAGCATCAATGGCACCTTCCGCCCCGCCAGCACCGATTAATGTGTGCAATTCATCAATGAACAGGATGATATTTCCGGCTTGGCGGATTTCATCCATTACTTTTTTCAGACGGTCTTCGAATTCGCCGCGATACTTGGTTCCCGCAACTACGGTTCCCATATCAAGTGTCATGACACGCTTATCGCGAAGGATCTCTGGCACCTCATTATTGACAATCTGCTGGGCAAGGCCTTCCGCGATAGCTGTTTTACCAACCCCAGGCTCGCCAATCAATACCGGGTTGTTTTTAGTCCGGCGGCTCAGCACCTCGATTACACGCTGAATTTCCTTGCTGCGGCCAATCACTGGGTCAAGGCTGCCTTCCCTTGCGATGGCTGTTAAATCTCTTGCCAGGCTGTCAAGTGTAGGCGTATTGGCACTGGCAGATGCTCCGCCATGCTGCCCTCCGCTCTCATTGCTGCCTAATAATTGCAATACCTGCTGGCGCGCTTTATTCAAGCTTACCCCAAGGTTATTAAGGACTCGGGCTGCCACCCCTTCTCCCTCACGGATCAGTCCAAGCAGAATATGCTCTGTCCCGACATAGGAATGTCCTAGTTTGCGTGCTTCATCCATTGAAAGTTCAATTACCTTTTTGGCTCTCGGAGTGTAGTGAATAATCTGTGAGGCTTCCTGCCCTTTGCCAATTAAATTTTCCACTTCTTTTTGAATCTTATCTGAGCCTAATCCAAGTCCATAAAGAGCTTTAGCTGCAATCCCTTCACCCTCGCGGATTAATCCCAATAAAATATGCTCAGTTCCAATGTTGTTATGCCCAAGACGAATTGCTTCTTCCTGTGCTAAAGCTAGAACCTTTTGTGCTCTTTCAGTAAAACGGCCGAACATCATACTATCACTCCTCACCAATATTTTTAGATTCCATTATAAAACGTTCCCGAATTAATGCCGCCCGCCTTATGTCTCTTTCATGCGGTCTTAATGGTCCTCCAGCATATTGCTGAAGAAAACCAGGCTGCGTTAAAATCATCAATTCATTTAAGATGTTCTTTGATACATAATTTATATATCCCATATCTATTCCAAGACGAACATCCGATAAACACTTTGCAGCTTCCTTCGTTTCAATAATCCGGCTGTTGGTTAGGATCCCTAGGGACCTGAACACCCTGTCTTCTAATTGTATGTTCGAAGTTTTGCGTAATGCTTCACGTGCCGACCTTTCTTGTGAAATTAACTGGCTGACAACCCCCATTAAATCGCGGCACATGTCTTCTTCAGATTTTCCAAGGGTTATTTGATTGGAAATTTGAAAAATATTGCCGAGTGCTTCACTTCCTTCACCGTAAATTCCCCGAACCACAAACCCTAATTGATTGATGGCTGGAATAATCCGGTTAATCTGCTGTGTTAAAATTAAACCCGGCAAATGCATCATGACGGATGCCCGAAGGCCAGTGCCGACATTTGTTGGACAGCTTGTTAAATAGCCGTATTTTTCATCAAAAGCATACTGGAGATGAGCTTCAAGCCAATCGTCAATTTCATTGGCAGCATCTAATGCTTCTTTTAGCTGCAGCCCAGGAAATAGGCATTGAATCCGTATATGGTCCTCTTCATTAATCATTATACTAACTTCTTCATTTTCGGATAATAAAACGGCACCATATGGTGAATCCTCTGCCAATTGCGGGCTGATTAGATGTTTTTCAACCAAGACCCTCTTTTGCAGCGGCTGCATCTCATCTATTTTCAGCAATTCCAAATGCCCAAAGTTTCGAAGGCTGGAAGTTTGCAAAATGCCCTCCAGCTCATTAATAACCTGTTTGGCTTCCTCATGTGAAAAAAGAGTTGGGAATTTATATGCTTCCAAGTTTCGCGCCAAGCGAATTCTCGAGCTGAGGACAATATCGGATTCAGGCCCTTCCTCACTCATCCAGGAGCTGACCGCTTGATTTAAAAAACGTTCGAGCGACACCGTTATTCCCCTCCCTCATGACCAGCCGCTAATTTTTTCTCCAGCTGACGGATTTCATCGCGGATGGTTGCGGCTTTTTCAAATTCTTCATGAATAATAGATTCTCTTAACGAGTTTTTCAGTTCATCAATTTGCTTGCGGAGATAAATGGCCCCGCCAACTCTTTTTGGGATTTTCCCGTTATGGGTCCAATTTCCGCCATGAAGCCGCCTTAGAACAGGTTTTAATTGTTCTTTAAAGGTCTCGTAGCAGTGCGAACAGCCGAAGCGTCCTACTTTCAAAAACTGTGGAAATGTCATGGAACAATGGTGGCATTGCAGGATTTCTGCCTGTTGAAACGGGCTCTCGGTTGGCTGTTGAAATGCCGGGTCGAAATTTAATAAACCTGCTAATAAATTATTAAAAGAAAACCCTGATTCACCATTAAAAATAAACATATCGCCCTTTTCCTGAGCACACTTTTCACAAAGGTGCACTTCCGTCTTTTCACCATTAATAATTTTTGTAAAATGGAGTGCCGCAGGCCTTTGATTACATTCTTGGCAAATCATACTTTCACCCTCTGGCTATATTATTTATATTTCAAAGATGTTAACATTGCCTTTAACATTCTTGCTCTTAATTCATCCCGATATGGAAGTTCAATATACAAAACAGACCGATCAATTACGCTTAACATGATTTTAGCCTCTCTCTTTGTAATAATCTCTTCCTGAATAAGCCGGCCAATCACATCCTCAGCACTTGCTTGACTGCAACGGCTATGGATAAGTGACAGCAAATGGTCAATCAATTGGGCCGAATCATGAGACTGCACCTTAATAATCCGGATATATCCGCCCCCGCCCCGTTTGCTTTCCACGACATACCCCCGTTCAATCGTGAATCGGGTGTTAATGACATAGTTAATTTGTGAAGGAACACATTGAAATTTATCAGCAACCTCGCTGCGTTTGATTTCCACAATATCTTCTTCACTCATATCCAAAACCTGCTTCAGATATTTCTCGATAATATCGGAGATGTTTCTCATCTTCCCACCCCCTTGCACCATCTGACCTTGACTATATTTGACATTAATTATACTCAATTTTAATTCCAGATGCAACGATTCCCTATTATATGATTTTCTCCAAATCTCGCGGTTGCGAAACCTATGATTGATGGGAAAAAACTACTAAATTTGAAGGATTGTGATGCATGGGGACGGTTCTTGTGCATCACTCGCACTTTACAACAC
>NZ_JBLVQN010000034.1:0-70755 GCF_058323225.1 Neobacillus sp. PVCKKU3 | reverse complement strand
TGTTAAATGCAGAATGGAACTTGTTTCGGGGTAAATAGGGGGAGGTTTTCCGATTATGCAAAGCAAAATCCTCTATTTTCACGTTTTTTGATTCAATAGGCGGAATCTCTCCGTCTATTGAAGCTATTTTTATTGATATTCACTAATTAAGCGAAATTTTTCCGTCTATTTATTAAATCATTATCCGAAGCAACAAAAAGAGTGGAGTTCAACAAAAAATAAAAATGAACTTAAAATTCCAGACTTATTAGCATACGAAACCGTATCTGAAATCACTACGTGACAATAAAAATTGTCAACGTGTCAAACAATATTTTAATTTATTTGCGATTTAACTAACCAATTCACTAAAAACCTTGACATATCAATAAAAAGGCAAAGCGAATTCCTACGCGAAATGCTTTGCTTTTATACTGTCTTTTATAGTTGCGGGTACCTCGAAAGAGAACTTCCTAACCTTACACAGTTCACCTCCTTTTCCCTATTTAAAAGCATTTACCCCTTCGTTTTGCGCCTTAGAGGAGAATTTACTTTTATACATCTCCTGATCAGCGATTTCCAGGATTTCATCCAGTGTAACCGGCGTACCCGGCTTATAGTGGTAAAACCCATGGCTGGCGGAAATCTTGTACGGCTTTTGTCCGGTCTCGTTCATGGTCTTGAACGCATTCTCAATATTCATCCAAACCTGTTCGACGTTAGCCATTTCTTTTTCAAAAAATACAATGATGAATTCGTCCCCGCCGAGACGGAATAGAATATCGTCTGATTGAATATGCCGGCTTATCTCCACGCAGCATGTCCTGATCAGGTCGTCACCCATCGCATGACCCAAGTGGTCATTGACCTTTTTTAGTCCATTAATATCAATGAAGCAAAGGATAAACTCGCGGGAATTTGTCCCGGTACTTAACTCTTGGCGCAGCATCTCGATACCGGTGCGGCGGTTCCGCACCCCTGTAAGCACATCGATGGAGGCGTGCTCCATAAGCTCCTGTTCCTTTTTCTTGATGTCGGTAATATCGGTAGTGTCAATGAGGACGCAGGTTTCATCATGATAATCCACCAACTCAAAATGCAAAAGCGACCATTTCTTTTGACCGGGAGCAAGCTGCTGCTCGGTCACGTAATTTTTGACACTTTTCTCCTCATACAACCGTTTCATAACATCTTGTCTTTCAGCGGGATTGCCAAACAAGAAACCAGCATCGAGAGCAGCTAATTCTTTTCCCTCCAGTTGATAGTAGTGGATAGCCTGCTGATTGACCAGCTGGATTTCATTGTCCAGATTAATAAGGATCAACGGATTTGGATTCCGCTGGAACAAGCGGCGGAAGCTTTCCTCGTTTTTGGTTAACTTCCTTTTGTTAAAAAAATCATTTTTTCGAAATCTGTAAAAGGTTAGAGCAATTGTAAACGCGATTACGGCGGCTCCGGTTGAATTGACAAGATTTAACATGAAAGAATAATTAATTTTCCCCAAAAAGGCCAGTACGGCGATAGAAATGAGATGGGCGCCTAGCATCATCGTGAGCATGTGCTTTGGCCGGATGGGAAAAATAATCGCAGCCGCAAATAAAATAATCAGATAGGCGTAGATGTTTCCGGTGTTCAGCTGGCTGTTAATGGATGACACGGCTCCAATCAGCAGATACAGCGAAATATAGGAGTTAACAATGAAGCTTTTGGAAACCGTGTGGCGCTTACTGTGCCGGTATAGCATGATGAATACAAGGGAGATGACCAGACCAAATAGATGCACCACTTTAAGGGTCCATTTAAAGGCAGGCTGATTGAGATTTTGCAAAAAGAAAAAGTCAACAATGAAAAAGCATGGATAGGTGAAGATGAGCATATAGGAAACGAGCTTTAATCTCTCAAAGAGGATGTCGTAGTTAGATTGTTGAAACTCGCGGTCAGGAACGGAATTCTTTTGCAGTTTTATAGTATTTTTCTTCAAGTCAATCATCCTTTTTCCGCCAAAATCCATTTTTTCCAATGTAGTGTATCATAGGTATGGGGGCCTGTCCACGCAACATTTAAACCATTTTTAAAAGTCATTTTATTTAAAAAATGCCATTTTCAGAGTATTATGGATTTAGTACATATTTTTCAAAAAATGAATAGGAATGGAGTGAGCAAAATGAAAGCAGTTGTTCATGCGGACAAGGCTGGTATTGAAGGGTTAGCCGTTCGGGAAATGGAAGAGTTGCAACCGGGGGTTGGAGAGGTGCGGGTGAAGCTGAAAACAGCAGGGCTAAATCATCGTGATTTGTTCGTGCTGGTGCGCCACAAGCCGACAGACCCGCCGCTCATCATCGGATCGGACGGCGCCGGTGTGGTTGATGCGGTCGGTGAGGGAGTTGTTGATGTCAAGGTCGGCGATGAAGTGCTGGTCAACCCGAGCCTTGGCTGGATGGAAAAGAGCGATGCACCGCCGGCTGGGTTTGAAATTCTTGGTCTTCCATTCCATGGAACCTTTGCTGAGCAGGTAGTCGTTCCTGCCGATAACGTTGCTTTGAAACCTGGCTATTTAAGCTGGGAGGAGGCAGGTGTGCTATCATTAGCGGCGCTGACAGCCTACCGAGCTTTATTTACACAGGGGCAGGTGCGCGAAGGGATGAAGGTATTGATCCCCGGCATTGGAAGCGGAGTTGCGACTTTATTACTGCAGTTTGCGAAAGCGGCAGGGGCGGTTGTGTACGTGACTTCTCGTTCGTTAGAAAAATGTCAGAAGGCTTTAGAGCTTGGTGCAGATCAGGCGTTTGACAGCAACGAGGACTGGGAACAGGCGCTTGATGGTGAAAAAATGGACCTTGTCATCGAGTGCGTTGGGGCGGCAACCTTTAATAAGTCATTAAAGCAGCTCCGCCCGGGCGGAACGATTGTGACTTTTGGAGCATCGGCGGGTGATGTCGTCGAATTCAACCTGCGCGACTTTTTCTACGGCCAGTATAAGTTGTTTGGAACCACATTGGGGAGCGGCGAGGAATACAAGGAAATGCTTAAGTTTGTAACGAAGCATGAAATTAAGCCAGTGGTTGACCGTATGTACTCATTAAAGGAGTTCGGCTCGGCCTTCGAGCGGATGGAAAAGGCGGAGCAATTAGGCAAAATTGGGTTTTATATTGGATAATATTTTAGTAAAGTGCCTGGTACCAGCCTTTTGTGCGGTAGCAGGCATTTTTTTTGAAAAAATAATACCTGTTTTGGAGCGATTGTAGGCGTTTGGCGGATACCTCATTAAAATAGGCGGATGTCCGAGTGAGTTTGGCGGATATATCGTGAAAATGGTGGATAACCTGAAGAGTTAGGCGGTACCTCTTGGAACTCAGCGGATTCTTAATCAGTAGGATTATAAAAAAGAACGGGTCCAAGAACCCGTTCCATTAACTATTTAACAACAGCCCCTACCCGGCGCTCCACAAACCGCTGCATCCGTTTTAACGCTTCTTGCAGCTGTTCCATCGAAGTTGCATAGGAGCAGCGGATATATCCTTCGCCGCTTTCTCCGAAAGCATTGCCCGGTACCACAGCGACTTTTTCTTCCAACAACAGTTCCTCGGCAAACTGCTCGGAACTCAGGCCAGTCGCCTTGATTGATGGGAACACATAAAAGGCCCCGCCTGGAATATGGCAGTCCAGCCCGATAGTATTCAACGTGTCCACTACATAATTTCGGCGGCGGCGATAACTGTTTCGCATCGCTTCAACCTCATGGTATGTGTTGCGCAGTGCCTCAATGGCGCCGTGCTGAAGCATGTGCGGCGCGCACATGGTCGTGTATTGGTGAATTTTTAGCATATGCCCGACAAACTCAGCAGGAGCAGCCAAGAATCCCAGCCTCCAGCCTGTCATCGCAAAGCCTTTGGAAAAACCATTTATTAAAATTGTCCGCTCATACATGCCTTCTATCGCAGCCAAGCTTGTAAATTCCTCGTCATAGGTTAGTTCTGCATAAATTTCATCCGAAACGACAAGCAGGTCATGTTTTTCGATCGTCGCGGCGATTTCCTTCAAATCTTCACGCGTTAAAGCCGTACCGGTTGGATTGTTTGGCGAACAGATTAAAATAGCTTTTGTTTTTTCCGTGATCGCCGCTTCAATTTGCTCGGCCGTGATCTTAAAGCCGTTTTCAGGTGAGGTGGATACAGGGATTGGTGTCCCACCCGCCAATGCCACCAATGGTGCGTAAGAAACGAACGACGGTTCTACGATCAGGACTTCATCGCCAGGGTTTACAATCGCACGAAAGGCAATGTCGATTGCCTCGCTTGCCCCAACAGTGACAATGATTTGGTTAACGGGATTGTATTCTACGTTAAAGCCTCTCTGTAGATAGGCTGCAATTTCCTCACGCAGCTCCAGCAAGCCGGCGTTTGCCGTATAGGATGTGAAGCCTTGTTCGATGGATAATATCGTTGCTTCACGCACGTTCCAAGGTGTAATGAAGTCCGGTTCCCCGACACCTAGCGAAATAACGCCCTCCATACCGGCGGCCAAATCGAAAAATTTCCGTATTGCTGATGGCTTAAGTTCTCTAGCTGTATTTGACAGATATTTCGAAATGTCATTACTCATGGTGTAACCACCATTCTGCGGTCTTTTTCGTCGCCGCTGTCAAAACGAACGCCATCATGCTTGTATTTTTTCAACATGAAATGAGTGGTTGTAGAAACAACACTTTCAATTGGCGATAATTTTGCCGAAACAAAGGAAGCGACTTCGTGCATTGTTCTTCCTTCGACAGTAATGGATAAATCGTAGGCACCTGACATCAGATACAAGGAAGATACCTCAGGAAAACGGGCGATTCTTTGTGCCACTTCGTCAAATCCTACCCCGCGCTTTGGTGTGACCTTTACGTCAATCATGGCAATAGTATGTTCCTGCCCCTCAACCTTGCTCCAGTTGATCAAAGTTGGGTAACTCATGATGACTTTTTGCTCTTCCAGCTTTTTGATCGTTTCGCGGACTTTCTCCTCGCTGCTCATGACCATGGACGCGATGGTCGCCGTTGAAATTTTGTGGTTCTCTTCAATGATTTTCAGAATTTCAATTTCTTCACTATTAAGCTTCATAAGGGGGTACCTCCTAAACTAGCTAAACTTAAAAAATCCTACCTATGATTTTAATCCTTCTCTGCATGAAAGTCACTCCCAAATACTGTTATACAACAAATATATTGTGCTAGCACAAAAAAAGCCCGCTCCAAAAGGCGGGCTGCCTGTTCTTATTAAATTACTTGCTTATTCCACTGAAATGAACACATCCGGAAATCCGGCATTTTTAATGGCGTTCATCCGTTCTTCGGCATTTTCGCGGCTTGAGAAGGCACCGGCCTGAGCCCGGTACCAGGTTGTCCCGCTGATCACAACAGTATCGACAAACGCTTCGAATCCTTTCGATTTCAACAGAGCTACCTGCTTGTCCGCATTTTCTTGGGACTGGAACGAACCGGCGATTACTTTGTAAAGTGTGCTGGTGCTGGGCGGTGGGGCAGAGGCTGATTTTGCCTGTAAATTAAAAGCCTTGGCAAGCCCGTTTGCATGGCCTTGAGCGACATCTTGGCGCCACGCTGCCTGTTTCATTAGCGCAGCATCATGCGCATTCGTTATAAAGCCGTTTTCCGAGAGTATTGCCGGCATGGCCGATTCGCGGAGGACATGGAAGTTGGCCTTTTTCATTCCGCGGTCGATAAGTTGGTTCATTTTTACGACTTCCCCATGGATGATTTCGCGGTACTTAGCCGTTTGCGAGGAATCTGACAGACCGTTATAAATGTAATCCTCGTATCCTTGTGCAGCGCTTGAAGCGGCATTTATGTGAATCGACAAATAATAATCAGCACCCCAGGCATTTGCCTCGTTTGTCCGCTGGCTCAAGCTTTTTGAGATATCGCTTTCCCGGCTCATTTTCACTTCAACATTTTCAAATTGATTAATTAAAATACTGCGCAGTCTAAGCGAGATATCGAGCGTCACATCCTTCTCATTCAAGCCATTGCCCTGGGCGCCAGGGTCGGTGCCTCCGTGTCCTGGATCAAGATAAATTTTCACTTTTTCACCTCCATTCTGAACTTCATCTATATCTTATGAAAAAAGGTTGGACAAGGTTCGGGCCGGTGTCTGCCCAACTGTTTACCCTCTCCATCTTTTATTTATAAAAAAAGCCCCCAAAAGGGCAGGCTGTGGAAAAAATATTTTGGAATCCTCCATTGTAAAAAAAGAAAAACCCTTTTATAAAAAGGGTTCAAAACAATCTAATCAAACGTTTTAAGAGGAAATATGCTTACATTTTTGAAAAAATCAGTTAATCATTCAACTCTTATGGCTTCCAATTAGATAATGCAAACTATGAAAATAGTGGAAACTACAGCTCGTTTCCCCAAACGTTTAATTAGTGGAAACCTCCTTAATATGGAATCTCCCTTTGGATACCATCCAAATTTTGAATCGAGAAATTCACCATCCGTTTATACAGGTTTAAAACCATTTGACCATAAGTGGTTCCTGGTACGGCCCACTTTCCGTTTAAGGAGGTCCATGTTGGCGCAGTACCCCTATTGACAAGGTGGAAACGAGGGTCTACTAATGGGTATTGGTTTGGCAGTGGGTTCGTGGTTGCATAGGCGAACAAGTGCTGCAGGTGAGCGATTACCCCTTCTTCAGGTGTTTGGAAGCTGGCACCTGGATTGTTGGGCCCGGTTGCTCCGATGCCGGCGAAGTTGTCCTGCCCGGGCTTGACGACGCCGGTGAATCGGAAGAAGTTTGTCTCGTGAACGGCCTGTGCAAACGCGACGTCTCCGCGAATTCCGTAATATTCGCCATATTTTAAATAAAGGCTTCCCAAATCAGGTGCGCTTGGATTAACTGTTTTTACAAATCGGTTCATATGCTCTGGCGATACGAAGGTTGGTCCGAAAATTGAGTTAATAGATGAATCTTGGACAGGGGCGCTTGGGGTTTCGCTGACTATGTCAGAGCGACTGCTTGAGTCAGAATCGCCACCTAATGCAGTACCGTTATTCGGGTCAGCGGTGTCGGATGGGGCGGATTCACTCGCTTCATTAGTGACACTATCGGTACTAGAGCCGGCTTCTGGACTAGGAACGGTATCTGGATCAGGAGCGTTATCTGGACTAGGAGTAATATCCGCAGAATTGCTGTCAGACGCCCCGGAATTATCCGGTGTACTGCTTGTTCCTCCTGTCGGACTTGTGGCAGTTACGCCGCCTCCTTCGATAATAATGAAGGAATCATTAAATCCGGCAATTTGCACAACTTTCAAGCGCTGTTCGGCGTTTTCCCGGTTCGCGAAAGCACCTATTTGGACGCGGTACCAGGTCCCGCCTGAAATGTTTGTAATATCCACAAAGGCATCAAATCCCATGGACCGAAGTTTGGCGACGCGCTCGTCTGCATTTTCTCTTGATTTGAAGGAACCAGAATAGACTTTAAAGAGGGTTCCGGACACGGGAGTTGACGGCGCAGGCGCTGGCTGAGGGGCAGGAGCTGGTGTTGGGGCGGGCGCTGGCTGCGGCGCTGGTGCAGGATTGTTTTTTCGAACAAGATTAAAGGCTGCTGCAAGACCGTTCGCATGGCCTTGAGCGACCTTCTGCCGCCACGCATCTTGCTTCATTAGCGCTGAATCATGAGCGTTAGAGATAAAGCCATTTTCCGTTAAGACGGCTTCCATATTGGACTCACGCAGCACATGGTAATTGGCCTGCCTCGTGCCGCGGTCAATTAACTCGTTTACTTTCATTACCTCTGCATGAATGATACCTTGGATCTGGGCTGTTCGTGAGGACCTAGAAAGGCCGTTATAAATATAGTCCTCATAACCTTGGGCGGAAGCGCCCGCTGAATTGATATGAATTGACAGGTAAAAGTCTGCGCCCCAAGCATTCGCCTCGCTTGTCCGGGCACCCAGGCTTTTGGTGATATCACTTTCACGACTCATTTTGACCGATACATTTTCAAACTGATTGACTAAAATGGAGCGCAGCTTCAATGCAATATCCAAGGTGACATCCTTCTCATTTAGACCGTTTCCTTGAGCGCCAGGGTCGTTTCCGCCATGCCCCGGGTCTAAATAAATCTTCATTTCATCTCCTCCATTTCACTTATTATCATATATATCCTATGGCAAGAGTTTGAATTGGTTCGGGCCTAGTACATTGTGCCTATGTTCCCGACTTTCTGGGCAAGGAGTACTTTTTGTAAAGTTTTTTGGAAAAAGGCTAAGAAACCGAAAATGGGGCAACATTTTTTTAATAATGGTATAATACATAAGTCACGTGAATCTTATATAAGGGGAAATGAATGATGATCCTTGTTGTAGGCGGCGCAGGTTATATTGGCAGCCATCTTGTGAAAGAACTAGTTGAAAAAGACGAGGTAGTCGTATTGGACAACCTGTCTACCGGCCATCGCGATGCCGTTGACAGCCAGGCGATTTTTGTAAAAGGCGACCTTGGCAATGAAGAAGATTTGGACATGATTTTTCATAGTTATCCGATACAGGCCGTGATGCATTTTGCGGCAAACAGTCTCGTTGGCGAGTCAGTCGTTGACCCAATGAAATATTATCAGAACAATGTTGCTTCTACTTTAACTTTATTAAAAGTTATGATGAAACACAATGTCAAAAACTTTATTTTTTCATCCACAGCGGCTACATACGGAATTCCGAATGTGGACATCATCGATGAATCAACGCCAACGGCACCAATCAATCCGTATGGCCATTCAAAACTAATGATCGAGCAGATTTTGGCTGATTTTTCAAAAGCCTATGATTTACATTATGTTGTACTAAGGTACTTTAATGCTGCAGGAGCACATGAATCTGCTGTGATTGGGGAAAGCCATGATCCGGAAACGCACTTGATTCCAATTATTCTCCAGCAGTTGTTAGGCAAGCGGGAAAAGATTTCTGTTTTCGGTTCGGATTACGATACCGAGGACGGCACATGTATCCGTGATTATATTCATGTCACCGATTTGGCTTCGGCTCATATTCTTGCACTTGAAGCGCTGTTATCTGGAGAGAAAACGGCGGAGATCTACAATCTCGGCAACGGGCTCGGATACTCCGTTAAAGAAGTAATTGAAACGTGCGAACGCGTAACAGGCGTGAAGGCCAACGTCGAAATGGCTGACCGCCGCGCCGGCGACCCAGCAAGACTCGTAGCCTCTTCCGATAAAATATTCAACGAACTCGGCTGGAAAGCAGAACGCAACCTAGAACGCATCATCGCCGACGCCTGGAACTGGCACCAGGAGCAGCGATACTGATGCATGGGGACGGTTCTTTTGCCTCATTTTAAATAGAACTACACCATCAAATTAAAAAAGTCCAATTCGCATCGATTCAGCAGATTGGACTTTTTTGCATATTAGCTAGCATTTTTTAATGCTGTAAAAAGGCAAGCTGGATGAAGAACAGCACCGCAAAAACATAGACAAGCAGGTGTACGTCACGCCCTTTTCCTTTGACCAATTTTAACAGCGGATAGCTGATAAAGCCAAGGGCGATACCAGTTGAAATGCTCGAAGTGAGCGGCATGGCCAAAATCGTCAAGAAAGCAGGGAACGCTTCCTCAAGCTCGCCCCAGCGGATTTTTGCAATGTTAGCCATCATCAGGCTTCCGACAATAATCAACGCCGGAGATGTAATCGCCGAAATCCCGGATACAGCACCGACTAGCGGTCCAAAGAAAGCAGACAAGATAAACAGTACGGCAACCGTAAGAGTGGTCAATCCAGTCCGGCCACCTGCAGCAACCCCGGATGTTGACTCAATATAGGCCGTGGTTGGGCTTGTCCCAAACATTGCCCCAATTGCAGTAGCTACGGAGTCAGACAGCAAAGCGTGGCGGGCGCGCGGCAGCTTGTCACCCTTCATTAATCCAGCCTGGTTTGCAACCCCGACCATCGTTCCGGTTGTGTCAAAAATCGTTACTAGGATGAAAGAAAAAACAACCGCGTAAAGGCTGTGATGAACGACATCACCAAGCGCTGTGATGGGATTGGCGACCATCAACCCTTCTGGAAGTGAAGGGAAGGATAGGAAGCCTTTATCAAAAGAAAGCTGTCCGGTGAAAAAGGCAACAATTCCAGTGATAATCATCCCGAAAAATAAAGCCCCGTTCACTCTTAAAACCATAAGGATCAGAGTAACGGCTAGTCCTAAAATGGTTAACAGAGCAGATGCTGAATGAAGATCGCCGAGACGGACTAGATTCACTGGATCCGCAACGATGATTTTGGTAAGCCGCAGGCCGATAAAAGCGATAAACAGACCAATCCCGGCGGTAATTCCATGCTTCAGATTCTCCGGAATGGCTTCAATTAATTTTTCCCTGAGGGGAGTTAATGACAAGATGACAAAAATAATACCGGCTACAAAAACAGCGGCAAAGGCGGTAGTGTAGCTGATGTGCTGACCGCCGACGACGGAATAGGCAAAGTAGGCGTTCAGCCCCATTCCTGGCGCGATGGCGATTGGATAATTGGCGAACAGCGCCATCCAAAGACAGCCCACAACAGTAGCTAAAATAGTGGCAGTGAAAACCTGATCAAACGGAACGCCCGCATCAGCAAGAATAACCGGGTTTACCACGACGATATACACCATCGTGAAGAAAGTAGTTATCCCCGCAAGCACTTCTGTTCTCACGTTTGTACCATTTTCTGTAAGTCTAAACATCTTAGTTCCTCCAAAACACGAACGATAGAATAAATACTTTATAATATTATTCGCATTTAAATAAACTTGCAATAGGTAATTCTATATTTCCCATACATTTTGATGATTATTATATCGCTGTCAACAAAGGTGTCAGTAATCTGCTGTGGACAAATGTCCGCCCAGGGTGGACACTTGTCCGGCTGCGTCTGGTCTAAAGTGCTACTATTTGGACGTGTTAAGACATATTCTTTGGTATATAAGCTTTTCCAGCGTAAAGGAGTGCATCATGAGGAGAAGAAATGTACCGGTAAAAGGGCTGTTAATGGGGATTTTGTTGATAGCTGCGGTTTTGATGCTGGTGAGATGTGTTTTTGTTTCATCGGACGAACAGGCAGTAGCTGTGGTGAATGAGTTTTATGAATATGAGCAGCAGGGGGATTTCGCCAGTTCATGGGCGCTGTTCCATTCTGAGATGAAGAAAAGATTTGGCAAAGGCGCCTATATTCAAGATCGGGCCCATGTATTTATGAATCATTTCGGGGTTGAAACATTTACCTATACACTTGATGGTGCTGAGAAACTAGATAAATGGGAAATGTCGAAAGAAGGACCTGCCTTCAAAAATGTCTACAGAATCCTCGTTACCCAAACCTATAAAGGAAAATACGGAAACTTTGATCTCAAACAAGAGGTCTTCGCCGTCAAAGAAAAAGAAAAATGGTGTATTCTTTGGGATTACAATGGTCAGTAATAGAGGGTGCCAGGTCCACACGTTCAATAGGTTTGTATGGAATCAGAAGGAATATACTGGATGATCAGAGAATTAAATCATTTAAGATCGAAAAAGTATGGAGGCTTAAATGGGGTACATTGAGGATTTACGGAAAATTGTAGGCACACGGCCGCTGATATTGGTCGGTGCCTGTGTAGGGGCCCTCGATAACCAGGGAAGGCTTCTTCTCCAAAAAAGACCCAACGGAATGTGGGGGCTGCCAGGTGGTTTGTTGGAGTTAGCTGAGTCAGCAGAAGAAGCGGCAAGACGCGAAGTGTTCGAAGAAACCGGAGTTGAAATTGGCGAACTCGAGCTGGCAGGGGTCTTTTCAGGAAAGCAGTATTTTGTCGAACTGCCGAATGGCGACCAATTCTATCCCGTCACGATTGCATACAAATCAAAAGATATTAAAAACGCAAATATCAAAATTGATGGGCATGAAACACTAGATGCAGGATTTTTTGACACCGGGAATCTTCCGGAAAAGACCAGCCCGTTAGTTACTAGCATTATTAACACGTTTGGATGATGCATGGGGACGGTTCTTATGCATCATTTCCGTGGCGTAAGCGCTCGACTCATGCACTATATCTTTTAATGAACGAAGAGGTGAAGTTATGTTAGACAAAATTAAAGGAGCCTTTTTCGGTCTGGCCATTGGCGACGCTCTGGGTGGCACGACCGAATTTTTAACAAGCGAAGAAATTTGCAGAAAATATGGGAAGGTGACGGAGATTATCGGCGGGGGGGTCTGGAACCTTGAAAAGGGAGAAACCACTGATGATACGGCCATGACAGTGGCTGTTGCAAAAGGAATCCTAAAAAACCCAGAAAACCCAATCGAATCGATAGGGGAAGAATTTTTAAAATGGTATGCGACAAATCCTAAAGATATTGGCAACATCATTCGTGCGGTTTTAAGTACATACAGCAAGGGCAGTTGGGCAATCGCTGCCGAAAAAGCCCATAATCACTATCTTGGCGGAAAATCTGCAGGCAATGGCACATTAATGCGCTGCCTTCCTGTTGCATTAGCCTACCGGGACCTTGAAAAGGTTGAAGAGGTGACAAGGGAACAATCTAAAATGACGCACTATGACTCCTTAGCAGACGAAGCCTGCCTTATTTATAACAGGATTGCCTTTCATGTCCTTCGAGGTGCAGGGCTGAAGGAGGCCATCCAAGTCGAAATCAAGGGAACCATCTATGAATCTGACTTAAATGGAAAAAGACCAACACCACCGCCCGATGGTTTTGTTGTGAATACGATGCATTGGGTAATATATTGGCTCCTCAACAGCGAATCCTTCTTGGATGTTGTGATAGGCGCTACTAACGAAGGTTATGATACCGACACAGTCGCCGCTATCGCAGGTGGACTGGCAGGGTTAGCATGTGGCTATAAAGAGCTGCCAACAAAGTACTGCGATGTATTGCTTGAAAAAGCAGAACTCGAGGAATTAAGCCTAAAGCTTTATGAACTTGTAAAATAAAAAAGGGTGATGCAAGGGAACCGTCCCCATGTATCACCCTTCTCTAGGTCTCCTTCTAAAAAAAGATCCTCTCGACCAGCCAAACTGCTCCCAATACAAAAATCACAATCGATCCGAAGCGGATGATTTTGTCAGAAGCTTTGAGTTTGAAAATATAAGTCAGCAATGGCAGAAGTAGCAGTACAATCCCCAGCTGGACAACCTCGATGCCGATATTAAAATTAACGAGTGCCGCTGCCAAACTGCTTTTTGGAATATTCATTTCCTTTAAAATCGAAGCAAACCCAAGCCCGTGGATTAAACCAAACAGGAAAGTGATGCCCCAGCGGCGCTTGATATCTTTGCGGATAATGTTTTCAATCGCTACATAACAAATGCTGAAGGCAATCACGGCCTCGACGAACCGGGAAGGCAGCGTCACAAACCCTAAAACAGCCAGACTAAGCGTGATGCTGTGGGCAAGAGTAAATGATGTCACAATTGCGGCGTATTGTTTAAAGGTTTGCTTTCGCAACAACAGGGCAAATAGGAATAAAAGGTGGTCGTAGCCTGTCAGGATATGTTCCATACCTAAAGTAAAGAAAGAAAACCATGACGAATGGCTCCCAGACTTAATACCTGAAGTCTCGGGCGCTTCCTGTCCATCCTGTTGCTGTAGCTGTTGGGTTTCCGCCAGCAGCATCGCCCATTCGCGGTCCTTTCCGTGCAAGACCGCTTCACTGACTTGGCCGTTGTAGTTAACCGATAAGAAGTTATTATAGTAGGCAGCGTTTTGTCCCTGATAAAAAATCCCGTCCACCAACTTAACTGTGGTGCCGACCTGGAACACTGGATACGTAAATCTCAGCGTGACGACTTCCTTTTCCCCCTTTTGTTCCAGCTTTAAACCAGTCAGTTTCCCCTTTTGCTGCTTCCCATCCGCTTCCACAATGAGACTATCCATGACCCACTCTTCCAGCCTAAATTCAATGTTTTTAAGTTCGTCTTTACTCAGGGTGCTGTCATCATTCTTGTCACCACCGACTCCTTCAATGACGGATAGCGTATCAATCGAATAAACTAACTCTGTTTCGTCCTGGCCTAGGTTAATAGTAGTAAATGCGGCGCTTAACGCGTGAGCATATCCTAAGCCAGGCATGGTAAACAGAAATAGTAAAAGCAATACTCCAAACCTATTTTTTAAAAAATTCTCCACTTCTTAAATTCCTCCTGAACGGTGTCATTACTATTATAAGAAAATTACCGAAAAATATCGCATTTTTTTGCAATGAAAGGGGTAATTTTCCAAAAATCAATCTAGTAATTTCAATATTCTTTTTATATATTTCGTGATAGATTTAAATTGTAAGAGAAAAAAACGAGGGGGAAAACCATGCGAAGTAATCGTGTGAAAAAATGGGGGAGTATCGGACTTTCTGCCCTAATGGTGGGAGGGTCATTCCTGCCTAACTTTACTTTTAACACGATTCATGCTGAGGCGGCTCAGTTTGGAAATGTGGTTATAAGTGAAGTGTATGGCGGGGGCGGCAACAGCGGGGCCACGTACAAAAACGATTTTATTGAATTGTACAACCCAACAGATCAAGATATCAGCCTTGAGGGCTGGTCTGTTCAGTATGCTGCAAAAGGCGGCTCATTCAGTACTAGCGCAAGCGCAATGACAACGCTAAAAGGTGTTATTAAGGCACATGGGTACTATTTAGTCCAAGAAAAACCGGGCAGTAGCGGCACCGTAGATCTTCCTAACCCTGATATTAAAGATGGTGGAATTGCCATGGGTGGATCAGACGGGAAGGTAGCGTTAGCTAAAACTACCTCAGCTGTTTCCGGCTCATCAGATGCCAATGTTGTTGACTTTGTCGGTTACGGAGGCGCCAATGATAAAGAAGGAAACGGCCCAACCCAGCCGCCATCAGCAACAAAATCTGCTGAAAGGCTAGCAAACGACAGCTCTAACCCAACAACCGAGGGAGCAGGAAACGGAAATGGCTGGGACACAAATGATAATGTCAATGATTTTGTGTTGGCCGATCCAAATCCGCAAAGCTCAAGTTCACCAATTGAACCGACACTTGTCACACCGGACCCGATTTCCGAAGGCTCTATCTATATTAAAAATGTCCGTGATAACAACAGTACCGGACAACCTAATCTACTAAACCAAACCGTCACTGTCGAAGGAATTGTAACAGTCGCCAATAACGTAGTAGGCACAGATACGTTCTACATCCAAGATGCTACTGGCGGTATCAATATTTTTGGTTCCTCACAGGAAGTCACAGTCGGAAGCAAGGTAAAAGTGACGGGACAGGTCCTATTTTATCGGGGCTTAACCGAAATCAAGCCATCCAGCATCGAAGTGCTCAGCAGCGGCCATACAGTACCGACAAATTTTATCAAAAAACTGGCGGTCCTAAATAACTATAATACAGCAGAACCTATCGAAGGAACTCTAATACAGGTTAGAGGAAAAGTAACCGATGTTCCAGCGACTCCAAGCGGTGGAGGTTCCAATATTACAATTACTGATGACGCAGGAAAAAGCACATTGGTAAGAGTAATGCAAACAACCGGCATTAATGTTGCCGATACAATTAAAAAGGATAGCACTTATACATTTACCGGAATTGCGGGCCAGTATGACTCGACAAGTCCATATACAAGCGGCTATCAAGTTTTTCCGCGAAATGCAAATGATGTACAAGAATATTTCGCTCTATCCTTGCAGCACGACCAAATCACAACGGCCTATAGAGGAACTGGCACCCAGTTTATTGCTACAGCACCTGGGGCCGAGACGGTGACTGTTTTCTATAAAGGACAATCGGA
This sequence comes from Neobacillus sp. PVCKKU3, assembly GCF_058323225.1. NCBI lineage: Bacteria > Bacillati > Bacillota > Bacilli > Caryophanales > Bacillaceae > Neobacillus > Neobacillus sp. PVCKKU3. The sequence goes on along the minus strand of NZ_JBLVQN010000034.1, from coordinate 54,963 downwards.
AACTGAATACCATTCCCTGCCAATGGTCAAAGGCGATCAGGATCAATACAGTGCTGTCCTGAATGCTGCTAATTTGCCGCTTGAAGGCTTCAGTTACTATATAGAAGCGAGAAATTCATCCGAAGTGAAGACGGCTGGGTCCTCTGCATCACCATTTGCTGTCAATGTCGAAACCGATACTCAAGGTCCGGAAATTTCCGGGTTTGAACCGAACAATAATGCCATTGTTGAAACAACCACTCCGGATATCAGCTTCCAATTGGAAGATCCGAGCGGGATTAATTTTTCAAAACTGTTGGTAAAATTGGATGGCAGCGATATCACATCTTTCGTTAAAACATCGGTTAATCCATTGCAGTTGGAGCTGGCAGAACCACTGGCAATCGGTACCCATACGATTACGGTCGAAGCATACGACACGAAGGGATACCAAAGCACGGCTTCTTGGTCATTTACAGTGGCAAAACCATTCACTGGCGGGGAACATTATCGCGGAACAACCCATAACCATACGAATATTTCCCATGATGGAGCCGGTACACCTGAAGATGCTCTTAAAGCCGGCAAGGCCCATGGGTATGATTGGTTTGCCTTCTCAGACCACTCCCACGATATTGATCCGGAATTGGTTGGTCAAGACACTGTTCAACCAAATGGAATGCCTGAAAGAACAGGCGGCAACCAGTGGAAGCTGACTAAGGACCTTGCTACCCAATACACAAAAGACGATTATGTTGTCTTTCCTGCTTTCGAAATGACGACCACCACATGGGGTCACTCCAACGTGTTTGGGACAGATAATTTTATCGATCGAAAAATGAATGGCGGAAAATATCAGGATTTAAACCAGTATTATGCATGGGTATTAACCTATGACAATATTGCTGCCCAATTTAACCATCCTGATATGTCTGCCAATGCCTTTAATAACTTTATGCCTTATGATCAAAAAGTAGATAAACTATTTACCATGCTTGAGGTAGGGAACGGTTCAGGACACTACGGCTATGCGAATGCCGAGAAAAAATTCTTCAGCGCCCTTGATTTGGGCTGGCATATCGCACCGACCTATGGCGAGGACAACCATGAAGGTACATGGGGCCAAACTTTGAAGAGAACCGTTATCGTCGCAAGTGATTTATCACAAAATTCCTTATTGCATTCTATGCGGAACATGCGCGTTTATATGGAAGAGGATCCAAACTTTAAATTAGATATGCTAGCAAACGGCCAATACATGGGTTCAGTTGTGAACAGCAAATCGCTAAAGTTTGATATTAAAGGGTCAGACTCAGTGACTGAATCGAATTCCATCGCGGAATATAACTTCTTGCCGTCAGATTATAAGTCTGACGACCGCGTGAAAAAAGTCGAACTCATTACAAATGGCTCAAAAGTAGTCGATACTTATGAGCCGATGACGAAAGACTTTTCATGGAACCCGGAAGTTAACGTTACTGGCGGTCAGCAGTGGTTTGTTGTAAAAGTTACGCAAATGGACGGGGAGCAAATTTACTCCGCGCCAATTTGGACGAAGGAACAAGATGTCGATGTCCGTGTAAGTGGATTGGATGTGGCAGGTGGATCAATTGTATCTGGCAACCCGGCAACATTGGAGGCAGGCATCAGCAATCTTGGTAAAACAGCACTTTCTAACTTAACTGTTAAGTTTTATTACGATGAAGTTGTGAGCAGTAATCTTATCGGTGAAGCAACAATTGGTTCCCTAGCCTCTAAAGGTGTTGGAAAAGCAACTGCGACATGGGACAACCCAGTTGCCGGAAATCATACGCTGATTGCTGTGGTCGATACGCCAACAGGCGACAGTCCGGAGGACAACCAATTCAGCAAGGCGGTAACGATTAAACAATCACTGGGTATCACGGTGATGATTGATGCGGCTCATAAGAATGAAAACACATCAACAGATCCCGGTACTTATAAAAATAACTTCACTGCGTTTACAAAAATGGTCCAGCGTGAAGGGTATACGGTCGTTGAAAATAAACAGCCGTTAACTGCTGATACGTTAAAGGATGTAAAAGTATTGGTATTAACCCATCCGCAGGTGGATTTATCAGCCGATGAAAATAAAGTCGTTGCTGATTTTGTAAGTAATGGCGGTTCCTTGTTATTAACGGATAAGAGTAATTTTAAAAACGATACGAACATTAATAATGACTTGCTTGAACAAATGGGTTCAACGATTCAAATTAATAATGATGGCATAAACGACGATACAAAAGAAGGAAACTTCTGGTCTGATCCGCTTAAGTCCAAATTTTCCGTCCGTCTGCACTTAGAGCCAGTTTCCAACTATATCACGGACCGTGCCGACACGCTTGAATACTACAGCGGTTCAAGTTTGGAAAAGGTAGGCCATCAGCCGTTAACGGATAGTGAGACAGTAACAATTATTGCAAAGGGTAATGAAACCACATACCAGGGCAGTATTGCATCAGGCAACTACGTTTACGACAGTGTTTCTGATAATCAAGGAGGTTCAACCATTCCAGCGATTGCTTCAGAAGTAATCGGAAAAGGTAGAATTATTGTATCCGGTATGAACTTCATGAATGATAAGCAAATGGATGAGTCCTACAATCCAAAGGGAAATGACGAAGTAGCTCTGAACTCTATTAACTGGTTAGCAGACCGTGGCACTGTTATTACAAAGCTGGGTGATGCTAGAGAACTGGAAGACGGGACTGAGGTTGTGGTTGAAGGAACGGTAACCACAGGTGCAGGGGTATTCTTCGATGCATTCTATTTACAGGATGATACTGGCGGAATCATGGCCTTCCAGGAAGTGCCGGATGGAACTTTAATTGAGGGCGATAGGGTTCGTGTGTATGGCCACATCAAGACCTTTGAGAACAACAAAGAGCTTGAATTTGGTAGCTTCGCCCAAGATGTTATAAAAATTGGAACAAGCGAGCCTGTCCAGCCAAAAACGGTTCAAACTGGTGAAGCAACCTCGGATGCTAATCAGGGGCTACTTGTGAAGGTTAAAGGCTTGGTAACAGGTAAGTTTGATGATAATTCTTATTTCGTAAACGACGGCTCCGGTGATGTGTTAGTGTTTACCGACGGTTACATCGTAAACCAAAGCGGTCCGGTTCCGGCACTTCAAGTTGGTGACACGCTCGAGGCAGTCGGGCTTTCCGGCGCATTTGCCCAAGGTGAACGGATTCGTGTTCGAAATACGAAGGAATTAATTGGGACTCCGGATGTTACTGCTCCAGTAACGACGACAACAGTGAATCCGAAAGAACAAACCGGCAAAAACGGCTGGTATCAATCTGATGTTACTATCAGATTAACAGCCAGTGATGATATGTCAGGTGTTAAGTCGACCCAATACCGTTTAAATGGCGGAGAATGGACGGATTACACCGAGCCGATTCAATTGTCTTCTGACGGAGTTCATACTCTGGATTACCGCAGCAAAGACGTCAAGGGAAATATCGAAGACGTCAAGTCGGTAGAAGTAAAGATTGATAAAACAGCACCAACATTAACGGTGTCGGTCGACCAGCCGATTCTTTGGTCTCCAAATCATAAAATGGTCGATATAAAAGCATCCCTGAATTCCGATGATGTGACTTCAGGAATCGATTCAGTGGTTTTAAAATCAATCACGATTAATGAGGAAAATGCCGTACCGAATGATATCCAAGATACTTCGTATGGTACAGAGGATACAGCATTCAGCCTTCGTGCCGAAAGAAACGGTAATGGCAATGGCCGTATTTATACTATTACCTATGTAGCAACAGATAAGGCAGGCAATACCGCAACAGGAACTGCTACTGTAACTGTTCCAAAAAACAACTCAGGTAAATAATTTAAAAAAGGACTGCTTTATCAGACAGAATTGTCTTTTAGAGCGGTCCTTTTTTTGATGCATGGTGACGGTTCTCATGCATCATTGTCGATGGTACGCGAGAACCGTCCCCATGTAGCACTTACAGCCAATGCCAGCAAAACGCCGGCGGAATCAAACCCGATATCAAACAGTCTGCCATCGCGGGTAAAGTATAATTGTAGAATCTCCGTGAATACCCCGTAGGAAATGGCCAGAATCAGCGCCACCCCTTTAGCTTGAAACCGTGATTGGAGCAGCAATGTCAGGATGAAGAATGCGCTGAAATGCCCCACTTTTTGAAGCAGAAAATCACCGCTAAGGTGGGATGGCAATGGCTCCAAGAACACAGATAAGTTTGGATGAAGGTCCCACTCAAACTGAATCTCCCCAAATCGTATGAATTGATCAAAGCTATATGTACACGTAGAGACAAAAATGGCTCCCGCACAAAGTAGGATTAGTAAAACTCTCATAAAAGTGCCTCCTCTAGCCCCCATTTTGGTCTTTAGGAATTTATTTTATACTCGCTTAGCTTGCTGATGGCCCTGGTTCCCCTGAAAATTTCTCCATTTTAATTCATATTCTAAATCATTCTACAAATACTATTTTTGTTTGTATGATTTTTTGACAGGTAAGGGGAGGATTTTTCTTTAATGAAGAGGATAACGTTTGTGGCTGTCTTGTTGCTATTGATAGCCGGGCAGCTCACAGGTCATATTTTTCCGAAATTAGCCACCGCGGTAAGGGAGGATCCTACGGTTCAGTTACGCCTGCTTGAAACCACCGATTTGCATGTTTTTTTAGCAAACTATGATTATTACCAGACAAAAGAAGATAACAAGGTAGGGCTGGTAAAGACGTCTTCCTTAATTAAACAAGCCCGGAGCGAGGTTAAAAACTCATTGCTTTTTGACAACGGCGATAATATCCAAGGGAATCCGCTGGGTGATTATGTCGCAAAGGTAAGAGGGTTAAAAGATGGTGACGTTCATCCGGTCACGAGAGCCTTTAATATGCTAGGATACGATGCGATTACTGTTGGAAACCACGAATTTAATTACGGGCTCGACTTTTTAACCCGCGCCTTGGAAGGGGCGAAAATGCCAGTCGTCAACGCTAATGTTTATGATGCAACAACTGGCAAACACTATTTTGAACCTTATGTAATTTTTAATAAAAAGGTAATCGATGATGAAGGGCAAAACCACGTCATTAAAGTCGGAGTCATTGGCTTTGTGCCGCCGCAAATCATGGAATGGGATAAAGCTAATTTAGAGGGCAAGGTAACCACCAAATCGATTGTAGAATCGGCGAAAAAATTGGTCCCGGAAATGAAAAAGAAGGGGGCAGACGTGATTGTTGCACTTGCCCACACCGGAATCAGCGCTGAACCCTATTCACCTGACATGGAAAATGCAGCCTACTACTTAACACAAATCAGGGGCATTGACGCCGTATTTACCGGCCATTCGCATAACTTATTCCCGGGTCCGCTCTATGCGAATTTGCCAAATACAAATCTTGAAAAAGGAACTATCTACGGTAAACCAGTCGTAATGGCGGGTTCGTTCGGAAGCCATTTGGGTGTCATTGACCTTAAGTTGCAAAAAATTCGTGGAAAATGGGCAGTCGCAGGCGGCACGAGCACGCTCAGGCCGATTGCCGATGAAAAAGGCAATTCTCTTGTGGCAACTGACGAAGCGTTAATGAAAGAAATCTTACCGGAACATATCGGTACGATTGATTACGTCAACCAGCCAATTGGCGAGACTACCGCACCGATTTTCAGTTATTTTGCTCTTGTCCAGGACGACCCGTCCGTGCAAATCGTCAATAATGCGCAAACGGAGTATTTGGTTGAAAAATTAAAGGATCCAACCTACAGCAAATTTGCAGGCATTCCGGTCCTTTCGGCGGCAGCACCCTTTAAAGCCGGCGGACGCGGCGGGTCTAGCTATTACACGGATATCCCAGAAGGAACACTGGCAATTAAAAATGTCGCTGACTTATATTTGTATCCAAATACGCTTCACGCTGTGTTAGTGAATGGGGCTCAGCTAAAGGATTGGCTTGAAATGAGTGCGGGGCAATTCAATCATTTGAATCCGGCAGCGGGAGGCGAGCAGCAGCTGATTAATCCAGATTTCCGGTCCTATAATTTTGATATCATTGACGGGGTTCAGTACCAGGTGGATGTGACCAAGCCTGCAAAATATGATTATAACGGGAAGCTGATTAATCCAGACTCCAGCCGAATCGTGAACCTAATGTATCAGGGTAGGCCGGTTACTGCTGACCAGAAGTTCATTGTGGCGACAAACAACTACCGGGCATCCAGCAAAACCTTCCCGGGAGTCAGCCAGGGTGAAGTCGTTCTTCAGTCGCCGGATGAAAGTCGCCAAATCATTACAAACTACATTCGTGAAAACAAAACGATTAACCCGTCTGCGGACCAGAACTGGTCTATTGCAAAATTCCAGGGCACAGTGGTCCCTGTGTTTGAGTCCTCGCAAAGAGCGCAGGACTATGCGAAGCTATTCAAAAATATTCAATACATTGGGCCATTGGGTGGTGGGTTTGCGAAGTATTCGATTGATTTAACAAATTAATTCTTTTTAATGTAGGCAAAGGGCTTTTATTGGATGATAATTCCAAAAAATGTCGTGAGGGCAAAGGATTTTGTAGTGAGACATTAAAATTTTGCGGTTAGAAATCCATTTTATGTAGTAAAACCTCGCTATTACGTAGTGAGGCGTAAAAAAAGCAGTCTAACCCGAGGTCAGACTGCTTTGCTAATCTAAAAAAACAATTATTGTGTCACTTTTTGAATCCGTCCCTCAGCCTTATATTCAAATGGTTTTGGCAGGGATTTAACAAATTCAACGGTTGCCTCTAAATCCTCTGGACCTACCTCAAGGTCTGTTGAAAGAGCGCCAATTCCGTATTTCGCATTACCGTACATGTAATTGTTTACGACCACGGAATACTCTTTGTTCGGATCAATTTTGCTTCCGTCCGGCAGGAATATATCCACGACTTTACCAGTTTTTGATACAGGGTCATAAGTGAAGGTGTACTTAAACCCAGCAATATGAAAGTCAAGGCCGCGGTCAGTAATTTGGTTGTTCAAAACCGTTTCTAAATCCGCACCGCTTAAATTTACTTTGTTTAACACATTTCCAAATGGCTGAATCGCAAATAAATCTCCGAACGTTACTTCTCCAGCATCAAGATTGGCACGGACACCGCCGCCGTTCATTAACGCGAAGTCTGATCCCATTGCCGCTTTCATGCCATCGGCAATAAGGTTGCCTAGCCCGTTGTCACCAATCACATCTGCAGCAGAAGGGTACGCCTTTTCCAAACTAGTCAACGAATTCCCGACCACCTCGGCTTTCATCGGTGCCACCTTATCCTCATACTTTTTCATAATCGCTGAAACAGCAGGGTCAGGTGTGTACTGGTCTTGAAAAACGGTAACAATCTCTGCTTGCTTGTTGATGATGTCACCTGTGTCAAGATCAAGCTCTAGATCCACATCAGAAAAAGCAGATCCGTAGGAATAGGCTTGAACGATTAGTTTGTTATCGACTACTTTATTGTTATAAACATGGTTATGAGCAGCAAAGATCACATCTACTTCATCATCTACATTTTCTGCAATCCTGGAAGCATCAAATCCATCGACATAGCCGTTTTGGGCAGTAGGATTATGGGCAAGAACAACAATTGCTTTAATACCCAGTGCTTTCAATTCAGCCGTGTACTTATTAATAGCTTCTGCTTCATCGGTAATTTGTAGGTTTTCATTTCCTTTGGTTACTATCATGTCCGGAGTTTCTTGCGTAATGACTCCGATGAAACCAATCTTCTTCCCGCCAACTTCTTTAATCACATAGGGTTTCCCTGTAATCAATTCCCCTGTTGATTTATCAAAAGCGTTGGCTGCTACAACAGGGAAGTTCATTCCATCATAGCCGGCAGTACCCTTTCCTCCTGGATGCTCGCCGCCATTCATCATCCGCTGTAATTCGGCAATTCCTTCATCGAATTCATGGTTCCCGAGCGCTCCCACATCCATGCCCAAAGACTCCATAACTTCAACAGTTGGTTCATCTTGGAATAAGGCTGAAATCAGCGGGCTGCCGCCAATCATGTCACCGGCGTTAACAAGAAGGGTGTTTTTGTTTGTTGCTTCTCGCTGACGAATCGCTGCGGCTGTATATTCCATGCTTCCAGCAAGTCTGTCACCAATTTTTGTATCTGTATCAAGCTGGCCATGTAAATCGTTTAAGCCTAGGAGCTGTACTTTTACAGGTGCGCCGCCAATATCTAGTTTGAAAATCCCAAAGCCGTTTGAATCTGTTACTCCAGTGTACGAAATATTACCGCCGTCCGTCGTATATTTTTCAGCTTCTGGAGATGATGTAAAGGTTACATCGACATTTCCGGAAATTGGAGCGATTGACCAGTTATTATCAGCTGTTGGTGTGATTTCTTGCATTTCAGAGATATAATCCATTAACACTTGACGGTTTTCATCTGCGGAGTCAATAACAAGCTCTGCATTCTTCAGTCCAGGGAAATTACCACCGCCGCCAGCACGATAGTTATTAGTTACGACGATAAAGTCTTGGTTTGGGTCAACTGGCTGTCCGTTATAGGTAAGGTTTACTACACGGCTTGACTCTGGATTAATTACATTTCCCGATGGGTCGTATTTCGCAGGTGCAGTTACATCGATTTGATAGTTTACTCCATCAATAACGTCAAAGTTATAGACCGCGAACTTTGAATTTAATAATTCTTGCGGAGCAGTATTTGTAGGATCGATTGTATTAAATTTACCTGCAGACATTTCAATCCATTCTTTTACAACTGAACCTTTGACCTTTACGGCTTTTAACGTATTGTCATAAAGATATAAGTCACCTGCACTACGGATTGTCAAATCACCTTTTTGAATTTCTGTATACTCCGCTACTCCGTTCCGTCCCGCTTTGAATGGTGCGCCAACGGAAAGGATAGGAAGGTTTTGAAGCTCTGGTTTGTTGTTAGCAATATATTTTTCCGCAAACCATTTTTGCGCATTTGTCACCACCTGAATAGATGGATCATCTTGTACAAGCGCAAAGTAGCTATAAATATCATCTGTAGTTTTTCCAATTGGGGTGTTGACGTATTTAATGGTTGCTTCATGGTCTGCTTTAAGCGCATCCACGATGGATTGAACTGGTTTAACCTGGGTTGGCGAATAGATTTCACGTGTTTGAGATTGCGAATCTCCTACCTTCCACTTGCCCTTTTCTTTTACAAGGTCAAGGTCGATAATTCCTAATGAACCGCCGCCATAACCGGCTTGAACCGCCGGAACTCCGTTGATGGTCCCTTTGACATTATCCACACCAGGAAGCGGGTTACCGTCGGGACCTTTGAACAATCCATCTAAAGACTTAAGATCCTTTGCAGGGAACAACTTATGCGTATGCGAAAAGGTAATTGCATCAATTCCAGGAACTTCGCTTAACGCATAGATAACATCTTCTGTGTTGGCCTTGTTTCCGCTGAATCCGGAGTGCGTCATTGCGATAATGACATCAGCACCTTCTTCGCGCATTTGCGGAATAAATTTCTTGGCAGTGTCCACGATATTTTTCGTAATAACCTTGCCATCTAGATTGGCCTTGTCCCAATCATTGATTTGCGGAGGTACAAAGCCGATAAAGCCAACCTTAATTACATGCTTCTTGCCTTGCTCATCAACGACTTTTTTGTTGATAATTCTATAAGGAGTAAATTTGTTGACGTCATTCTCCGGATTATTGTCATGGTCATCGACATAAACGTTGGCGTTAACAAACGGGAAATTCGCATCATCGTAAGCTTCATCTAAAAAATCAAGCCCGTAGTTGAATTCGTGATTACCTAAGGTAGCCATGTCATAGCCCATTTGGTTCATCGCTTTGAAGACCGGGTGAACCTGGCCATCCTTTAACGGTTCTATTTTTGCATAGTAGGTACCGAGCGGAGTCCCTTGAATCAAGTCACCGTTATCGACCAAAAGACTGTTTTCTACTTCTTTACGGGCATCCTTTACAAGTGCGGCAGTACTTGCCAGTCCAACCTTTAAGTATTCTGCATTTTTGTAATAGTCATAGTTAAGTAGATTGGTATGCAGATCGGTCGTTTCCATTAGACGCAGTTCTACTTTTGGATTAGCATTGCTGTTCTTCGGGGCTGCCGCACCAGCTTTTACCGTTGGAAAAAATGGAACGGTAACAAGTGAAACGGCAAGTGCTGTGGATAAAAATTTCTTTGCTTTAGTTATTTTTCTCTTTTTCAACCAAGTCGCCCTCCTAGTAATCTATCAGTTTACTTCAGGAAAAATGAAATCCCCCCTAAAAAAAGTCTATGCACCATTTTGTTCTTATTGAAGGACAAAAATAGCGACGTATAAGAAATATGTTCTTAATTAGGAATTTATGTCCTTTTTTAGGCAGTCCTTCCTTATTTTTCACCTAAGCTTTTTCATCATAAAAAACTTTTCCAAGTTTCGTAAGGGAAGGAAGTCATAGGTCTAAAAGTACCTAAAGGGTAAATATCTATTTCTCATAAACATTTACGAGAATTTGTTGTATTCTATTAGAAAGTACTTATGCAAAGGACGGCAATTGTGATGAAAAAAACCGCAAAGGATATGCTATATATTTTTCTCGGTGCCCTTATTTTTGCGATAGGGGTGAATTATTTTACGATCCCAAACCATCTCTCCGAAGGCGGCATTTTAGGGATCACGATAGTGGCTCACTATTTGTTTGGCTGGTCGCCAGGTGTTGTGAACTTCGTATTAAATGCCGTACTAATTTTAATAGGATATAAATTTTTTGATAAAAGAGCTTTTGTTTATACACTAGTTTCGCTTGCAGCCTGTTCAGGGTTTTTATTTTTAACAGAGGATATTGGAAAAAAGCTAACGGAAGATACCCTGCTTGCCTCGTTGTTTGCTGGATTGCTGGTGGGAGCGGGCTTGGGCTTCATTTTTCGAGCGGGAGGAACATCCGGAGGCACGACAATTTTGGCAAGACTGGCGAATCAATTTTTTGGCTGGAGCATGGGAAAAGCGATGCTCATCATTGACATTGTCGTCGTGGCGGGCTCAATTTTCATCATCGGCTTGGAAAAAGCGATGTTCACACTGCTGATTGTGTACGTCGGGGCGAAGGCGATTGATTTCATTGTCGAAGGGCTCGATGAACGGGTAGCTGTGTTAATTATTTCCAATTTGCCGGAAGAGGTTTTAGCTGGTATCACAGAAAAAATGTCACGCGGTCTCACCGTCCTCGAGGGATATGGCGGCTACACCGGCCAGAAAAAAGAAGTCCTCTACATCGTCATCAACAAACAAGAAATCGTCCAACTTAAAAACATCATCGCTGACATCGACCCAAACGCCTACGTCACCGTCCACAACGTTCACGAAATGATGGGGAAAGGGTACAAGGCAGGATAGAGGTTTATGTAGAGGTCAGGCACTGCGCGTGGACACTGACAAAATAATGTCTGATAGGTGATATTTCGACAGGTTTACTGTTTTTGGCATAGTAATGAAAAGGATATAGGAGTATAATTTTTTTTAAAAAAGGGAGGTGATTGTGATGGATGAGAAACGATTAGACAGGTTAGAGGAAATGCTTTCTAATTTAATTGGAATGGTGGGCGGGATTAAAACGGAACTGTCGGAATTACGAGGGGAACAGCAAGGAATAAAAACGGAACTGTCGGAATTACGAGGGGAACAGCAAGGAATAAAAGCAGAACTGTCAGAATTGCGTAGTGAACAGCAAGGGATTGAAGCAGTACTCTCGGAAATGCGTGCCGAAAACCAAAAACAATTCGCGGAAATTCACGCTAAGCTAACCGACATGCAGGCAGACCAGGACCATATTTGGGAAAAGGCAGCTAGAAATGAACGGGAGCTGGCGAAACTTAAAATACATCTTCAGTTATAAGACCTCCATTAAAAATCTGCATATACAATCCGTAACATTTTCATTTGGTTGCTCCATGATTAAAAGTATTTTAAAAAAAAGGAAGCATCCTCATTCTTTAGAAGTTGGGATACTTCCTTTTTATGTTTTTGGTAATGTAAATTCAGTTGGCTATTTAGGAGTTAGAATTTGCCTTTAGAGCATCCTGGCTTTCCTTCACGAATTCATGGTTTTGGGTTAATTCATCGACCTCGGTTTGAAATGTCCCATGGATGCGGTTGATAATGCCTGATATCCCACTGGTAAAACAGATATCGATGATTTGTTTCGGTGAAAATTGCTCAGCAACACGCTTATACAATTCATCGGATATTCGGATGTCCTTCACCAATGCCTCTGTATATTCCAAAATCAGCCTTTCTTTATCGTTATATACCGAACTGTCTCGCCATTGACGCAGCTGCTCTACTTTTTCCTTCGATAAACCTACGCTCCGACCGAGCATAATATGGGTAGGTATTCAGTAGTGACATTGGTTCAGCGCGGAGGTATAGAGATAAACCAGCTCCGCCATTTGGGGCTCTAATTCCCCTGAACGGTATGTTGCCAAGCTCATGCCCATTAATCCCTGCAACGCCTTTGGATGGTTGCCGAGAAGCTTATAAATATTCACAACCTGCCCATTCATATTCTCTAGCCTTTTGTACATCTGCTTCGTCTCATCCGTTGCCTGTTCATACTCCACATATGGGATCCTCGCCATCAAACTACCTCCTAAATAAGATACCTGCTCGTACATTTTATCATAATTTTCAGAAAGTGTAATGTAGAGTCTAATATGGTGTGTCAGGCACCCAGCGTGGACAAATTGGCGTTCTGTTCACGCTGGCGGACATTTTGTATGTTTTTACAGCTCATTGTAGTTTTTCGACTGCTACCCGGCCGGAGAAGAAGGTGGCGCCGCCGCCCATATCGGCAATTCGGTCGGGAGTGAGGATGTTTACTAGGTGCTTTGTTTCTGTTTTTACCGTTGCGTCCGATATCCCTGTTTCATCTGCCCATAAACCCTGGGTCACAACGACTCCCGGAAGAACGCTGTCCCCGACAGCGGCTTTCAGCTCAATCTCGCCGCGATGATTCCAGACCCGGACCTGCCCACCATCTTCAATCCCCAGCCGCGATGCATCCTCCCAATTTAGAAAAAGTCGCGGCTCTTTTTCTAAAGAAATGTGCCTTTCATTATTTGAAAAAGTCGTGTTCAAGAAATTATGGTTCGGACCCGGGACAAATTGAAACGGAAACTCCTCGCCTTCGTCCACTAATGGCACGTAGGTTGGCAGGGGCGGGTACCCGTCCTTCTTCATCCGCTCTGAATATAATTCGATTTTCCCACTTGGTGTCGGCAGCCTGCCCGGGAATAACGGCAAAACATTCGCCTTCATATAATGGCGCTCTGCCAGAAACTCGTAGCTCACACCGCTCAAATAAGGATTCTGCGGGTTATCGAGCGCACCCCTAATCATTTCCGTTTCCGTCTCAGTAAACGCCGTATCCGTAAAGCCCATTCGCTCAGCGAGCAGTCGGAACACCTCGACATTTGACTTAGCCTCGCCGAACGGTTCGATGACCGGCTGCTGCAGCTGCACAAAATGATGCCAGTACGAAGTATAGAAATCGGTGTTTTCGAACGACGATGTCGCAGGAAGTACGATATCCGCATACTTGGCCGTTTCTGTTAAAAATAAATCGTGCACGACAGTAAACAAGTCTTCACGGGCAAGCCCTTCACGCACCTTCTTGCTTGAAGGAGCCACAACCGCCGGGTTAGATCCGTATACATATAGAGAATTCACCGGTGGGTCAAGCGTCAGCAAGGCATCGCCAAGCAAATTCATGTTCACACTGCGTGTGTTATTATTTTTCAAAAAATCAGGCCGCTGCAGCCTTGCTGCATTATGGGCCAAGAATCCCGAATTGCCTTTGATGGCGCCGCCGCCCTTCACCAGCCACTGGCCAGTCAGCGCCGGCAGGCAGGAAACCGTCCGGACAAACATGCCGCCATTATCGTGGTGCTGCGGGCCGTTGCCAATCCGAATAAAAGAAGGCGATGTTGTCCCATACATTCGTGCCAATCTATAGATATCGTCAACGGGAACCCCGGTAATTTCCGAAACCGCCATCGGGTCATATTGCTTCACATGCTCCCGCAGTTCCTCGTACCCAACCGTATATTTTTTCAAAAAATCATCATCGACCATGTTTTCGTTAAACAAAATGTGCATGATTCCGAGGGCTAGGGCGCTGTCCGTTCCCGGCAAAATCGGAATAAACCAATCTGCCAATCTTCCAGTCTGGTTTTTATGGACATCGATGACGACAATCTTGGCGCCATTTTCGCGGCGTGCCTTTTGCGCCAAGGCCACCTGGTGCATGTTCGTGCTCACCGCATTGATGCCCCAGAAAATGAACAATTTCGTGTGAATTGTCTCCTCAGGGTCAATGCCAAAGCTGCCGCCCATTGTATACTTGTAGCCGACCGCTCCGGCTGAGTTGCAGATGGTCCGGTCAATCCTTGATGCACCAAGCCTGTTCCAAAAGCGGCGGTCCATGCCTTCAGCAGCGAGCCGCCCCATATTTCCGTAAAAGCTATAGGGAAGAATGTTCTCCGGCCCGTCCGTTTGAATCAGTTCCTTCCAGTGGTTCGTGATGGTGCTCAGCGCTTCGTCCCAGCTAATGCGGGCGAAACGTCCCTCGCCCTTAGCCCCAACGCGCTTTAGCGGATATTGCAGGCGTTTTTCGTCATGAATCCGTTCCGCCATGTTCCGAACCTTATTGCAAATGTGCCCTTTTGTCACGGGGTGCTCCGGGTCGCCCTCGACCTTGACAATTTTTCCATCCTGTTTATGAAGCAACAGCCCGCACTGGTCTGGACAGTCAAGCGGGCAAACCGCATGAAAAATCCCGTCTCGCGGGAGATTTTCGTAGGAAGGCATAAGCATTCTCCTTTAAAGAGCTTTATAGATTAATACTATCGCAGAAGGTGCTTGATTGTCACGAATCGAGAAAGAGGAGAGCGAAACATACTCAGGTCATTTTAGGGCTGGGATGTCATTGGATAAAAAGACGTCCAATGACATCCATCCTCACCGCGACAAAATCAGCTGATGATTACTGTGGTTTGGCGGAACCATCGGGTAGACATTCTCTTCCTCAACCACGTCAAACTCCATCAGCGCCGGTCCATCCAGACGCATAGCCTCCGCTATAATCCGCCTTGCGTCCTCCTCGGTTCGAGCCCGATACCCTGGCACACCATAGGCCTCGGCCACTCCTGCAAAATTCGGCGAGCCGATTTTTACAGAGGAATAGCGGCCATGATAGAACAACTCCTGCCACTGGCGAACCATGCCCAAATAACCGTTATTCAAAATCGCGATCTTGATTGGCAGGCGGTACCTGACAGCCGTAATTAGCTCCTGCAGATTCATTTGAAAGCTGCCGTCACCGGAAACACACAAAACGGGTGTCCCAGAACGCGAACGCTCGGCCCCGGAGACCTCAGCTGCAGTACCTGCCACCCCAGCAGCCGCCCCAATCGCCGCCGGCAGTCCGTACCCCATCGTGCCCAGCCCGCCTGACGTCACCAACGTGCGCGGTCTCGTAAACTGATAATGATGCGTCGTCCAAATCTGGTGCTGCCCGACATCCGTCACCACTACTGTGTCCTCTCTAGAAAACTCGTCCAGCGTGCGAATCACCGTCTGCGGGCTCAAAACGCTCTTCGACTTCTCAAAACGCGGCACCGTCCGCTTCCAATCCGCCGCCTCATTTACCCAAATTTCGCCGTTTGCCCTGATTTGTTCATAATCCAGTTCCTCTTTTAATTGAAAAAGGAACTCAGCGGCGTCTTTGACAATCGGCAGGTCTGCGGAAATGATTTTATTGATCTCGGCCGGGTCTATGTCCACGTGAATTTTTTTCGACTTTGGCGAAAAGCCGCTCACCTTACCCGTTACGCGGTCGCTAAACCGAACTCCAATCGAGATGAGCAGGTCACAGTGGTGCACCGCTTTGTTGGCGGCATACGTTCCGTGCATCCCAAGCATCCCTAAAAACAGCGGGTTCCCCGTATCCATCGCACCAATCCCGAGCATTGAACTAACAACCGGAATCCGCGAGCGCTCGGCGATTTCCCGTAAATGGCTGGCAGCCCCCGAAGCAATTACCCCGCCGCCGACAAAAAGCACCGGCTTCCTGGCGTTTTCAATTAATTCCTTCGCATGATTAATAGATTTCCTGCCCGCTTCATTAGTCCTTTCGCCTCTTGGTGCGCGGCTATGGCTCATCCGTTCGGCGCCCATCGTCACACTTTTGGTAGTCAACTCCACCAAGACCGGCCCGGGGCGTCCCTCAACGGCAAGCTTTAGGGCGTTATCAAGTACATCTTGCAGCTGCCCCGCCCCAGTTTTAAAAGAATACTTGGTAATCGGCATCGTAATTCCAGCGATATCTAATTCTTTGGCGGATTCCCCGTTTAATAGATTAGCTGAAAATGGCCCGGCAATAACAACGATCGGGACAGAATCACTATAGGCGGTTGCAATTCCGGTGATTCCGCTTGTTACCCCGGCGGCCGTTGTCATCAGGACTACTCCGGGCTTACCAGTAGCGCGGGCATAACCGTCGGCAGCGTGAACGGCCGCCTGTTCATGCCGCAGTTGTATGCAGCGTATATCCGAATGTTCAGCAGGTAAAACCCCCTCATTATGACAGCCAAAAACACATTCCACTCCTAGTTCATGAAGCGTCTCCATAAACGAATCTACTTTAAAAACTTCCTTCAACAAAATATTCACCTGATTTCACAGTTTTTAAATAGTTTAAATTATCAGTCAAAATAAGTATGTGATTTACATCAACGGTGGGTGTTTTTTTAAAAAAAGAGCCTTGGCCCATTTTCACACACTTTTCACACAGTTCTCCCAAAATTATCCCGAACCCTTTGTCTATACTTAGATTAGAAACAAGTAAAGGAGTGTTAGAAAATGAAAAAGACTCTAATTGCAGGTGTTGCCGCCCTCACGCTTTTAGGAGGCGCTTATGGAATCCAAAGCGTTTCTGCAGCCGCCAGCAATCCGAAATCAGTGGAAACGAAAGCCTCAGGCGGTCACCTTGGCAAGAAGCTTGAGCTGGCCAGCCAGTATAAAGACCAAATTCATCAAATCAACCAGCAACGAAAGGAACGACTGAGCCTGAGGTCACAAATCGTTGATCAAAAGGACCAGCTGTTGGACTTGGTGCTGGAAGCTAAAAATAACGGCAATAAAGAGAAGTTTCAGCAGGCCAAGGATGTAAAGCGGCAATTAAAATCAATGAACAAGGAATTAAAAACTCTTATGAAGGATGGCCGAAGCGACCGGAAATCCTTAAAGGATGCTGTGAAAAATGGCAATGGAAGTGAGGCCTTTAAAGAGGTAATTGCCACCCAGCAGCAAGTGAATGAAAAATTAAAGCAAATTGCCGCCGAGCTGGACAAATTAATAGCCATTTTTCAATAAAGGTAAAAGGGATGGTGTATTTCGCTGTCCCTTCTTTATTATATAATTGAAAAGTGAGGTGAACCGTACGATGAAGCATGTTTTTGTTGTGGATGATGAGCAGAATATCCAAGACATTTTACAAAAATATATTGAAAATGAAGGCTACAAGGTAACGCTGTTTTCCGACGGCCGTCAAGTCTATGAGGAGATGTTGCGGCTGAACCCTGATTTGCTGGTGATTGATATCATGATGCCGCATCTCGACGGACTTGAGCTTTGTAAAAAAATCCGCTCCGCCAGTGATGTACCGATTATTTTTGTCTCGGCACGGGACGGCGAATTCGACCGAATTCTCGGGCTTGAGCTTGGCGGGGATGACTATTTAACGAAGCCATTCAGTCCAAGAGAACTAATAGTACGGATGAAGAATATTTTCAAACGGCTGGAAAAATCAATGGCCATCGTAACAAAGCAAACATTAAGTATCCGGGACGTCACGATAGACCCCGAAAGAAGATACATAGAAAAAGACGGGCAGGAAATCAAGATGACTACAAAGGAATATGAACTGTTTGTGTTTCTGGCCCGGAAAAAAGGAAAGCCATTTACCCGGGATGAACTTCTTGAGTTTATTTGGGGTTACGAATATGCAGGAGACGGTCGACTGATTGACGACTTGGTTAAACGGATCCGTAAGAAATTAGATCAACACCAATCTTCCGTGGAGCTATCCACAATCTGGGGCTATGGGTACAGGCTGGATGAGTAGGATGAAAATTGGATCAAAGTTGTTATTATCGTATTTTATATTAATTATCAGCATTTTTTTGATTACTAGCTTTACATTTCATTTCCTATCGCAGCGGTACTTGCTGAAGGAAACGGAGGTGCAGCTTAAGAAGGAAGCGAAAGTAATCAGCCAGGTGCTAAGCAGGTCTTCTTTTTCAAGCGAAGCAGTTCGTGAAAAACTAATGAACCGCCGGGCACTGGCGGTAACGGAGCGGTTAATGTCTTCGAAAATGATAATTTGGACGAGGGATCGGGACATTATTTATTCGGATTTAAGAGGGGTTTCTTTGGACGATGTCCTGGGGGAAAGTAAGGATCCTGGCTGGAACTTTGTCTCGGAAACGCTGGCTGTCACTTCGGAAAATGGGAAAACGATTGGATACGTGACCCTTGTGGCGAGACTTGATGAAGTGCAGAAGGTAAATCGTTTGATGCGACGATCCCAGTTGTTCAGTTTGTTGATATCCGCCGTGATTGCGGTTGTATTAGGGTTTATTTTTCAAAAAGGTTTAACAAGGCCGCTCAGAAACTTAACGGAGCATATGAAAAATTTCTCGCTTAGAGGCCGGGACCAGGAAATCAGGTTAAATTCAGGGGATGAAATTGGAGAATTGGCCGACAGCTTCAACGCCTTATCGCGCAAGCTTAAACAGTATGATGAGGAGCAAAAAGTGTTTTTTCAAAATGCCTCGCATGAGTTGAAGACACCGTTGATGGCGATTCAGGGAAACGCCGAGGGAATTTTGGATGGCGTGGTGAAGGGCAAGGACGTAAACAAAAGCCTGAACGTCATCATCGCCGAAAGCCAGCGCCTTAAGCGGATTGTGGAGGGCATTACGTATTTGGCGAAGCTGGAGAATGTGGAGGACTGCTTTAAATTTCAAGAGTGGCCGCTTGAGCAGCTGATTCAGGAGGCGGTTGAAAGCGTTGCGGCCCTTGCGGATCAGCGGGGTGTAAGGATTGAGGTGGAAACCGGGTCTTCGGGAATCATGAAGGTAGACCAGGAAAAACTGAAGCGCGCGTTGATAAATTTACTTGGGAATGCCATTCGTTATGCCGAATCGGAGGTGCGAGTGAAAGCGGCTTTTATGGGGGAGGATTATGGAAGGACATTAACGCTAGTGATGGAAGTCCGTGACGACGGCCCAGGCTTTGCACACGGCGAGGTTGAAAAAGTATTCCAGCGCTTTTACAGTGGTGATGCTGGCGGCTCGGGAATCGGTTTGGCCATTACCAAAGCCATTGTTGAAGGGCACGGCGGCTCAATTGTGGCGTGTAATGGGGAACTGGGCGGAGCGGTATTCCGAATTACCCTACATGAGATGGAGTAAGCAGCTTTAATTGACAGTTGCAGGAATGTAACTGTCGGATAAGTCCTGTTTACTGTCGGATAAGGGACCGTAACTGTCGGATAACCTACTTTAATTGTCGTTAAGTCCTGTTACTCTCGAATAAACGACGGTTACTCTCGGATAGGGATCAAATACTCTCGGATAGGGATCAAATACTCTCGGATAAAGCCGGTTTACTCTCGCATAAAGGATAAATACTCTCGACAGAGCCAACTTGCTCTCAACTAACTGCGGGCGCCCAGCCAAGAAGCGCCAAAAAAGTCATCCCTAGGCGTCGAATCTTGCAGTTTTCCCAGGAAATTTTGTAGAAATAACACCGCAAATTTCCTTGGCTTTTTTAAGTTGAAGTTGCTAAGCTATGATAACCATTCACCAATCCCCCCTCCACCCATAGGATATTACATAAGAATGGGTGGGAGGTTTTTTCTATGTATCCTTATTCAAATTACCTTGACGCGATAAACCGGCAAGGCAATAAATTGATAGGTGAAGTGGAAAGGGCGATCAATGGGGAGTACAGTGCCATTGATTGTTATGCCAAGCTGGCCAATTTGGCTTCTAACAAGGGAGAGCGAGAGCGAATCCTGGAAATTCGCCAGGATGAAATCAAACATTATCAGCAGTTTGTGGAAATATACCGAAGACTAACGGGGCAGCCTCCGCAGCCGAAAATTATCGAGGAATGTCCCGGTAATTACGTGAATGGGCTGGAGATTGCGTTGGTGGATGAACAGAAAACAGTCGATTTTTATATGGAAATTTCCGATACCGCTAACGATCCATTTATTAGAGAGGTTTTTCGAAGGGCAGCAGCGGACGAACAGAATCATGCGGTGTGGTTTTTGTACTTTTTTTCAAAAAGAAAATGAAAAATGTCCCCGGTAAGCAGTTTCCTTACCGGGGACATTTTGCTAGATGGAACATGATTAGTCCCCACTGCCACCTGAATCGCCTCCACTGTCGGAACTGCCATAATTATTATCGTTATCATTAGCGGTATCATGTAAATAATCTCTATCATCATGGTGATGGCCAGAGGATTTTTCTTTCTTAATGCTTGGAAAAATTAATAAAGCCAAGATAATCAATATGGTCCCAAAGAACTCTTGCGTTCCAAAAATAAGGTAAATACCCAAAATCAAGAGTGCTGCACCAACCAGCCTTTGAAGCAATCTTATTGCATTCAGAAATATCCCCCCTTATAAAATAATTATTTTCAAGTAGGACTTTTTATGTATTACGAACAGTTTACAACGGAGACTTGAACTTTTTGTTACATTTTTTAGAAACCAAAACTATCCAAGAAAATACTTGTATAATAAAAAGGTCAACTCATAACGAAAAATGGAGGAGTGATAAAAATGGCACGGAAGGCGCGTGTCCATGGAGCAGCTACAAGTCCTACATTTCCGCTGAAAAACCCTCATTATAGATGCACAGCCCATCAAATCCTATTTACCTGACCCGTTTTTAGAACACTATCAAAATTAACTAAAAACCGATTGTACGGATAAATTTTCTTTAAAAAAAGCTCTGTTAAAACTTAATGTTGATTTCACTGTGTTTGAAAATAAACGGAAAAATTCCGTTTAAATTGGGAAATACCCCTATTTCCTTGAAAATAAAGGAAGATTTTCCGTTTATATTATCCAATTCATTAAATTTTGTCTTATTTAGAGCAGTTAACCGGAATTTCTCCGCTTATATCTGCTTCATGTGCAATCTCTCTATATAATAGCCGGAATTTCTCCGCCTATGAATTATCATACCTACACGAAAATCAACAATGAATAATAACTGAGCCTTAAAAAAAGGAAAAATCTACTTTGGCAGAGGAGGGCAAGTCATGTGGGCATGCGTAACAAGTGTTGGTTTAAAAGGTATGGAAGGTTATCGGGTGAATGTCGAGGTCAGCACCTATATCGGGAATGATTCCTTTAAAATTGTCGGCCTGCCGGATGCGGCTGTGAAGGAATCGAAGGAACGGATCATGGCGGCACTACGTTCTTTGGGTTACACCTTTCATGGGCAAAAAATCACAGTCAATCTTTCACCGGCCGATCAAAAGAAAATGGGGGCGATGTTTGACCTGCCGATGGTAATTGGGTTGTTGATGAGCCTTCATGAGTTAGAGGTTTCAGTTCCGAAGGAAGTGGGCTTTATTGGGGCGCTATCGCTGGACGGAGCGGTTCAGTCTGTCGATGGATTGCTGCCTGCCATTCTTGCAGCAA
This sequence comes from Neobacillus sp. PVCKKU3, assembly GCF_058323225.1. NCBI lineage: Bacteria > Bacillati > Bacillota > Bacilli > Caryophanales > Bacillaceae > Neobacillus > Neobacillus sp. PVCKKU3. The sequence goes on along the minus strand of NZ_JBLVQN010000034.1, from coordinate 33,195 downwards.
AGAAGCTTGGGCTGCGAAGGCTCTACATACCGTTGGATGAACGGCTTCCACTTCTTGACTTGGAAGGCATAGAACTTATTTATGTTGATTCATTGCAGGATGTAATTGGGCATTTATCTGGTCAGTGGCAGCCGTCCGCTTTTTCGAAAATAATTGATGAGACTGGTAATGGTGATTTAGATTATATGGATCTTCGACAGGTTATCGGCCATGAAAAAGCCAAGCATGCCTTGGAAATTGCGGCTGCCGGAGAGCATCATGTGCTGATGACGGGTCCTCCAGGCTGCGGGAAAAGCCTTCTGGCGTGGAGCTTTCCTTCCATATTGCCGGCGCTAACGAAAGAAGCACAGCTTGAAGTCATGAGCCTATATCAGTTGGGCAGGGTAGACCATCCTCAGTCGAAGGTGCCGCCGTTTCGCAATCCTCACCATTCCGCATCGGGCGTTTCCATTATTGGAGGCGGCCAGTATCCAAAGCCAGGGGAAATTTCATTAGCCCACCGCGGCGTTTTGTTTTTAGATGAAATCGGAGAATTTTCGAAAAAGACATTGGACATGCTGCGGCAACCGCTTGAGAATGGCCAAATTACGATCAGCCGGACGCATGCAACGATTACCTATCCTGCTTCGTTTATTTTGATTGCGGCGATGAATCCCTGTCCATGCGGATACGCTGGGTCAAACACTCATTATTGTACGTGTTCGCCAAAGCAGGTTCATTTTTATCAAAACAAGCTATCTGGCCCGCTTCGTGACCGGTTTGATATTCACCTTAGCTTGGGACCGGTTGATTTTGAAGCGGCGGAGAGGAAGATGGAAGAAGCCTCAGAGGCGGTACGTAAAAGAGTTGAGGAGGCACGGCTAAGGCAGTATAACCGTTATGGAAAGCAGATTTGCAACAGCAGGGTTCCATATGAGACTCTTATGAAAACAAGCCCGCTGACAGAGGGGCAGCAGCGAACCCTAAATAATCTATTAAACAAAAAGGGGCTCAGCAACCGAGCCCAAATCAAAATCATTCGCCTCGCCCGGACTATCTCCGACCTCGAAAGAAGCCCCTGCATCACCGACCAAAGCATCGCAGAAGCTATTCGCTTGAACAACGGGAAATTGAAATGATGAACTATTTTTTAGCTAATAAGAAAGTATAAATTCAACTACGCCTCTGTCTTCGTCCTATCGGACTCGCCAATCGGCGAGTTTTCATTTAATCCTCTCCTTAATGTTTTCTATATGGACCAGGATTAGTAGAAAAATAACGCCTAATACAATAGCAGGTATAACCCAATTATCTATTTTGAATACCAAGAACACAGGAATAAAAAGGAACGACCCCAAGCCTGCGAAAGTGAAGCTTTTTAAAAAAGGATAGAGTACGAGAAATGCGAGAACAATTACGGGTGCTGTCAGAGGTTCGAACGCAATCATTCCGCCGATAAAGGTCGAAATTCCCATACCGCCTTTGAACTTAAGGAAAACCGGCTTGAGATGGCCAACAATGACAAACACCAGACCTAACAATTGAACCGTCTCCGAAAATTGCAGCAAATACCGCCCGGCAAGTACCACTGCTGCCCCTTTCAAAGCGTCACCCAGAAAAGTTAGAACAAAGGCCTTTTTTCCATAAACACGCCCAGCATTCCTTGCTCCGACATTCCCGCTGCCCTGCTCCCGGATGTCTTGCCCTTTCAACAACATGGACACCAAGTAGCCGAACATGATATTACCAACGATATAAGAAACAAGATAATACAACCAGACCATTGTCATCACTGCCTATACATGTACTTTTTAATATTATAATATGTATCTATTGTTTGGACGGAGATTTATTTAAAGCGGATATGTGCTTAAAATGTTAATAGGGTTCGGTCTCAAGGAACCGAACCCTATATATCTATATAAACAAAAGCAGGCTAATCGCCATTACAGCCATCCCGCCAATCAACCCATAGATGGACAGGTGTGCTTCATCATACCTTTTGGCGGCTGGCAGCAGCTCATCAAGGGAAATGAATACCATAATCCCGGCTACGGCGGCAAAGATAACCCCAAACATAATATCGTTCAGAAAGGGCATTAAGAATAGGTAAGCAGCTAGTGCCCCAATCGGCTCAGACAGCCCCGAAAGAAAGGACAACTTAAACGCTCTTTTTTTATCGCCGGTGGCAAAATAGACCGGAACAGAAACCGCAATTCCCTCAGGAATGTTATGAATGGCAATGGCCACAGCAATGGCGATTCCGAGCTTTGGATCCTGGAGGGCAGAGGTAAAGGTAGCAATCCCTTCTGGAAAGTTATGAATGCCAATCGCAAGGGCCGTGAATGTCCCCATTTTTAGTAAGTCTGGTTTCTTTCCGGCTGCTGCAACTGCCCCTCCAGAACCGGACATATCCTCGACCGTCCGAAGTTCATGCGGGTTGCTTTGCTTTGGAATAAATTTATCGATGCTGGCAATCAAAAGCATCCCCGCAAAGAAGCCGCCGACGGTCAGCCAGTTGCCAGGAACGGGTCCCATGGCATCCACTAGTGCCGTTTTTGCCTTCGCAAAAATCTCAATCATGGACACATAAATCATGACACCCGCGGAGAATCCAAGGGTGACCGAAAGAAACTTTGTATTCGTGTGCGAGGTGAAAAATGCAAGTATGCTGCCAATCCCAGTGGCAAGGCCGGCAAATAAAGTTAACCCAAAGGCCAGTAGCAGATTTTGAGTCACCTTTTTTCCTCCCTTTATAAAAACAAATTTATCTTTCTCGATGTTTTTCTTTCTTTTCAAAATAACATAAAAACAGTTATATTTTTATATGCGCGAACCCAGAAATGTTTCCTTTTGTGAGGCAGAAGAACCGTCCCCATGCATCAAAAAAACTGGCTAAATGGGGTAAGTTGCCCATTTAGCCAGTCGGGTGTTTCTGCTGTATTTCTTTATTGTAATTCCAATTGTTTCTTTAGTTCGGTTTGGATTCTTGTCTTTTCTTCTGGTGAGACCAGTCCATAGTAAATTTTATTGATCATTGCCCCGGTTTCTTTGATTTCCATTTGCTGAATCGTTTTTCCTGCGTCTTTATAATTTTTTTGGATGTCTGCCATTTGATCGAAGGTTAGGTTCGTTTTTATGTTTTTTCCAATTGCTTCAAAAATGGAGGAGAAATTTGTCAGGCTTGTTAGGCTCATGCCTTCATCAATTACTCCTTTAATGATCTGACGCTGTCTTAATTGCCGGCCAAAATCACCACGGGGGTCCTCATACCTCATTCTTGAAAAATTTAAAGCCTGCTCGCCATTAAGGTTTATTTCTCCTATAGGAAAGTGGAAATCCCCTTGGGAAAAATCAAAATCATTATAGACTTTGACACCTCCAACCGCATCGACAATATCCTGAAAGCCTTCCATATTGATCTGCATATAGTAATCAATTGGAATATCAAGAAATCCTTCGACGGTAGCCATGGACATGGGAATTCCGCCAAAAGCATAGGCATGGTTAATTTTATCCTCTGTTCCTTTTCCAACAATCTCGGTCCGGGTATCCCGCGGAATGCTGAGCATTTTAACAGAATTGGTATTTGGATTAACTGCCAATACGATTATCGTGTCGGAACGGCCTTTGTCCCCTTTTCGTTCATCAACACCGAGCATTAACACAGAAAATGGCTCCTTTTTTTCCAAAGCAACTGGCTGTTCCCGTTTTTCCGGCACGGTTCGTTTAACCGGCTGGTGCATGGTAACTACAGCCTCTTTGAGTGAGTGATAAACCATATACCCATAAACTCCGGCTGCAACAAAAACTAGTAAGAGAATAATACCCGCGGCTTTTATCCATTTCCTGCTTTTCCTCGAGTGAACCTCCATATAATGGACCTCCAATTTAGTTTCATAGTGAGTTGATAGTGATGTGGGTTAAGTGTTAGCAATATATTATCATCATTAGAAAAAAAATCCAATTACGATATATTAATAGTTTCATGGAGATTAAAATAATAGGACAGATTCCTGGTTTTTTACCATAATAAAAGGGGATACAGTTTTATAAAACTGTATCCCCTGTCAGCAGTTTTCTACTAGACTAGGTGTTTACTCCCCATTATCATCTTTATTTTGTTTTTTCTGCTGCTCCTGCAGGGCAATCAGAAGGTCGTGGATATCCACCTTGCCGTCCTTATTCAGGTCGTTTAAATTCATTTCTGGTGCTGTTGGCGCCTGCGGCACAGTCGGCGTAGAGCCCTGCCCACCTATATTCGCACTCGGTCCAGCGGCCGGAAGCACAGCCGCGGCCGCACTATTTTTCGAACCGCCGGCAAAGGTGAACACCAAAAGAATCAGAACTAGCAGACCGGCTACACCGTCACCAATATAGAAGAAGGTGGCATAATCGGACCAGAGCATCTTGCTCTTGCTCATTTTTTCCTCAGAATTGCCGATATACTCCTTTATTTCCGAGTGATTTGGATAAATCCGTTGGACTGCTTCGAATTTTTCCAAGGCATGTTTGTAGTAGCCGCCCCAATACAGTTCAAGGCCCTCTTTATAAAGCCGATTCGTTTCGCTCTTCGTATTTCTGACACCGGCTTGGTTCACAAATTCTTTGACGGTATTGACCGGTACGGCAAAGTTAAAGCCCTGCACCTCTTGACCGTTGACCGTATCGCCACGGAATGTCAGAAGCCCAATAATTTGCCCTTTTTCGTTAATGACAGGTCCGCCGCTATTTCCGTGTGTAGCCGCGGCGTTAATTTGAATTACCGGACTTCCTTGGTCGGTCTTTTTGTCAGTCGCGGAAATTTGCCCGGCATTCATGGTGGAAACGAGAGATGAATCAGGTGACAAAAGGTCCGAATCGGCAGCGGCAGGATACCCGCTTACCCAAATATTATCCTGGTTTTGGACTTCGCTAGAGTCACCAAGCGGGATGGTCGGCAGGTTCTTTCCCTCTATTTTTACGACGGCGGCGTCCTTCCCTTGGTTAATCGGCGCACCGTAGCTCTTAATTTCCCCATCGAGAACATCTCCGCCTGGTAAAATAACCTTTGTGACGCGCTTAATCTCCGTATACTGAGTATAGGCGACTAAATAATTATAAGCAGTATTGTAATCAACCTGGAAGTGGTCCGCCATGATGGTCACCAGCTGCTCGAAGGCTGCATCGGCCACCTCTTGGTCTGCCATTTTTCCATATTCGACGACATGGGCATTGGTAACGATATAGCCGTCAGAGCTAATAATCGCACCAGAACCCGATCCACCGATAAGCGTTTGATATTTTAACTGTTCCAAAACTGCTTCGACTTCAGGGTTGTAGTCATTAAACTGCCACCCAACCAATGCATAGTCAATAATTCGCACCACAGCAGGCTTCGTGTATTCATTCAGCCTTTGGGCTTGCGATACATTCCCTTTGGCAGGCTTGATGTTGATCAGGACAAAGGAAGCGACGATCGCCGCAATCAGCAGTAAGCTAATCGGAATGGTAAATAGGGCCCTCTTCTTCAATGCATGATTCACCTCTATATTCGGAATTTTTGAAAAACCAACAATGGCAATATATTCGGTGGAGGATTAATGGGAATTTGTACCTGAAAATTGGACTTTGAAGGCTGTTAGAAAGGGCGGGCTTAATTTCAAGGGGCATTTTGTTATAATGGATTTAGTGCCAACTAGCAATAATTTTTCAAAAAAATATTTAAAGGGTATAATGCTTTATAGAACAGACAATGGAGGTCATTATGGAAAAGCAATTAAAGGTTATGACAGTGTTTGGGACAAGGCCTGAAGCAATCAAAATGGCGCCGCTCGTGAAGGAGCTGGAAAAGCATCCGGAGCAAATCAAGTCAATTGTGACAGTGACAGCGCAGCACCGTGAAATGCTGGACCAAGTTTTGAATATTTTTGAAATCACGCCTGATTATGATTTAAATATAATGAAAGAAAGACAATCGTTGATAGGTGTGACCACCCGGGCCTTGGAAGGCCTTGACCAAGTTTTAGCCGATGTTAAACCTGATATCGTGCTGGTTCACGGCGATACATCGACAACGTTCGTGGCAAGTTTAGCAGCTTTTTATCATCAGATTCCAATTGGTCATGTGGAGGCGGGGCTTCGAACGCACAACAAATATTCACCTTACCCTGAAGAAATGAACCGGCAGCTGACAGGTGTTTTGGCTGATCTTCATTTTTCGCCAACGGTTCAGTCCAAGCAGAATCTTTTAGTGGAAAACAAGAAGGAAGAAGCTATTTTTATAACAGGTAATACCGCTATTGATGCGTTAAAGACGACCGTTAAAAGCCAATATTCGCATCCTGTATTAGAGAGACTTGGCAAAGATAGATTGGTGCTTATGACAGCCCACCGTCGCGAAAACACTGGTAAACCAATGGAGAACATGTTCAATGCCATCCGCCGTTTAGTTGAAAAGCACGATGATGTCCAGGTCGTTTACCCAGTACATATGAATCCGGTTGTTCGCGAGATTGCCGGTCGAATCTTGGGAGACAATGACCGAATTCATTTGATTGAACCGTTGGATGTCATTGATTTCCACAACTTTGCCTCGCGGGCATATTTGATTCTTACTGATTCCGGAGGTGTTCAAGAGGAAGCACCATCGTTAGGTGTTCCGGTTCTTGTACTAAGGGATACAACCGAACGTCCAGAAGGGATTGCCGCCGGCACGCTGAAGCTCGCGGGCACCGATGAAGAAACCATCTTCGGAATGGCTGACGAACTGCTTACGGATTCGGCCGCACACGACCAAATGGCTAAAGCCTCAAACCCTTACGGCGACGGCATCGCCTCTGGGCGCATCGTCCAAGCAATCCTCTACCACTTTGGAAAACAAGTGGAAAGACCAGGGGATTTTGGTATTGAATAAAAACGTGTCAGGCTCCACGCGTGGACATTTATTGAGTAAGATTTAAACCTGCTATAACTTTTATAGGTTTTGAACTTTTAGCCACCTTGTCTCTATTGTGCAGGCAAGGTGGCTTATTCCTATTTTCTTGTAGAAAGCGGCCCATCTGCATTGACACCCTCACAACAAGCCATTTACTTTCTTCTTTGACCCAGACGGAACTATACCAAGCATAAATAAAACCACCACCCGCTTCCTCAAAAAATAGGTCTCAGGTCGTAGTTTGTTTGCGATTCAAGTCTATAGCGGGCAGGAGTTTTTTCATGTATTGTGGAATTAATAGATGGAAATAACTTTCATTTGTTGGCAATTCATTTAATAATGAAACATTCACTTCTTTCATACGTATTAATAGAAGTGATGAAAAGTCAGGAGTCGATTAAAATGAATCCCATTCTTTCGTTAATTCTCCGCTCGTTTGTGGCTGTACCTGTTACCATTATTGCGGGCTTTGTCAGCTTTTTCTTTATGAACATAAACTTTCTGCCATCGATTGGTATTGCGATTGTCGCAGGAGTTCTAACCCATTTAATCCTTGGGCCAATCATGACTTCAACGTTTTTGAAAAAACACCAGCTGTCATGGAGGGAATACCGTTATATTCGGAAAAATTTAGCGGATGCCCAGAAAAAAATCCGCCGCTTAAATAAATCGCTATTCAGCATTCGCGACCTATCGTCTGTAAAGCAAAGAATTGATATTCTTCGTATCACCAAAAAGATTCAAAAGATGGCTATCAAAGAGCCAAAACGTTTTTATCAGGCCGAGCCATTTTATTTTTCTCACCTGGACTCAGTCATCGAGCTGACGGAAAAATACAACTTTCTATCCGCTCAGCCGAAAAAGAGTTTGGAAATTAATCAATCTTTGATTGAAACAAGACAGACCTTGAATGAACTTACCAAGGTACTAGAGGAAGATTTATATCATGTTGTCTCAGATGACGTGGACCATTTAAATTTTGAAATTGATGTTGCCAAACATACGATCAAAAAACAAAAAGAAGCCAAATTTCCTGAAGAAAATAGGTGGTTAAAATGACCGAAAATAATCCATTGCAAAAAGGTGATTTTTTAAATGACATTCTCGCTGACCCGTTTGGCGACGGGCTTCAGCCTGCGAAAAGCCCGGTGGTCCAGCAGCCTGGAGAAGCCCCAAGACCGCCAAAACTTATCGATGTTATTCCGGAGGAGCACCGTGCCAAAGCTTATCAGCTTGCTGAACAAATTGACCCGACCAACCATCAGGCGATGATTCAGTACGGGACACAGGCACAAGGAAAGTTGCTTTCGTTTTCTCACGCGATGCTTGAGCATGTTCAGCAAAAGGACGTCGGTGAAATTGGCGAAATCATTAGCGATTTAATGAAGCGCCTCAACGAAGTGAATCCGGACGAGCTAAAGGATAGCAAGCCGTCCTTTTTTGGACGGATGTTTGGAAAAATCTCCAGCTCGCTTCAGGAAGTTCTGTCCAAATATCAGAAAACGGGAGCACAAATTGACCGCATCAGCGTGAAGCTGGAGCGCAGCAAAAACGTGCTGTTATCCGATATTAAGCTGCTCGAACAGCTTTACGAAACGAATAAGGAATATTTTCATGCCCTCAATGTCTATATTGCGGCCGGTGAAATAAAGCTTGAGGAAATGCACGAAAAGACAATCCCTCAGCTAAAAAGAGAGGCAGAATCCACCAATGACCAAATGAAGTTTCAAGAGGTCAACGATATGATTCAATTTGCGGACCGGCTCGATAAACGTCTCCATGATTTGAAGCTAAGCAGGGAAATCACGATTCAAAGTGCACCGCAAATTCGCCTGATTCAAAACACAAACCAGGCATTAGTGGAAAAAATTCAATCTTCCATTGTCACAGCCATTCCGTTATGGAAAAACCAAGTGGCGATTGCACTGACACTCATCCGCCAGCGCCATGCGGTCGAGGCTCAGAAGCAGGTATCCAAAACTACTAACGAACTTCTACTAAAAAATGCTGAAATGCTGAAAACAAATACAATTGAAACGGCCAAAGAAAACGAGCGCGGACTTGTCGATATCGAAACGCTCAAGAAAACACAGGAAAACCTGATCTCCACACTGGAGGAGACGCTGAGAATCCAGGAGGAAGGCCGCCACAAACGCCGGATTGCCGAGCAGGAACTTGCCACGATGGAAAACGACTTAAAACTTAAGCTCCTTGAAATCAAAGGAAAATAAGAAATGCCCCCGCAAAGGACACGTTCAGGATGCGGGGGCTATTTTTTTGTAAGACAAAATTTGCCCTTAAACCGCTCTGAGAATCGTCGCAAAAAAAGACATGAGATCTTAATAATACCTTTTTAAAAGTTACTCGCTCGAAATGAGGTTTTACTCGTCGGAAGATAGGCTTTACTCGCCCAACCCCGTTTCATGAGTCAACCCACAACCCCAAAATCTGTTGTCCGCAGCCCTAGACCTGTGTCAATTATTCACCGGTACCGCATCATAGTATTCCTCTAGGGTAATCCCATGTTTGTTTATAACCTTGGCGATGGCTTTACTAACATAACGAAGGTGCCATGGTTCGTATTTGTAGCCGGTGATGGATTCTTTTCCTTTCGGGTAGCGGATAATGAAGCCATACTCGTCTGCATGGTTCGCGAGCCACTTGGCCTCCACCGTTCCCGCAAAGCAATCCTCCGCAGGGCATTTTCCGTTCCCGGCCGTCACATCAATGGCAAGACCCGTTTCATGCTCGCTTGTCCCAGGCTCGGCACTATACATTTTCGCTTTTTTAATGCCATCTTGATTGACGTAATAATTGAACAACGCCTTTTGTGCGGTATATGATCGATAGGCCGAAACTCCGGCAAGACTGATGCCCTGTTCTTCGGCAGCGGCAAATAATTTTTCGATAGCCGCAGCCGCTTCCTTTCGCATTTTTTGTTTTTCCGCTTTTTTATTAGAAATAAACGGGATGCTTGGATACACTAAATCCTCAGGTTGATAGTTTTCAGGTAAGATATTGTACTGATTTACAAGCACAGGAATACTTTCTGGGTTGAAAACCTCTTGCACCTGCTCCTCACGGTGTTCCGACTTTTTCTTAGAGGCAGCAGATGAGGAGTTGTTCTTACCATCAGATTCGGTCTGCGTTACACCTTTATCGTCCTGGGAAAAAAAGCTTTTCCCCATGCAGCCGGTTAAAGGGAAGATGAGAAGCATCAAACTAGTTATCACAGAAAATATTTTTACCATCGCAAACTTCCTTTTTAAAAAATGAATTTGATAACAGCATGGACACAATAAAGCCACTTTTAAACATGCTTATAAAAATAAGCCCCACTAGCAACGAGGCCCTTTTTCCTATAAACAAAGGCATGATCATATTGTCAGTAGACTAATCTTATGTGAATTTTCAAAAAAATTAGTACCCAAGACTCTTTTCATTTTAAATTAGGTTATTTATGCTGTTTACAAACACATAAATCGTACGAAACGGCAAAGCTATTGAAAAATGGTGACGCAAAGCTATAGGGGCTAATGTTTAACAACGATGCTAGCCAGCTACCGAACACGAATACTCCAACGGTTTATGTAAAGACAAGTGAGGAGGTTTTCATGTGTTAAAATTATGGCAAAAGGGAAAATACTATTATCATGTCTATCTGTACCGACATAATGAGTTGCTACAGCAGGATTGTTTATGCGAGAAGCTAAGGTGGAAGTTGAAGATTAAAGCCATCTATCATAATAGCAAAGCGATTGAAATTGGATTTAAACTAAATCCTATAACCTGAAAAATGGTTTCTTTTAAGATAGCAAATCCTTAAGGTGAAATAAGATGAAAAATGTCAGAGGGACAAGGAATCTTTCGACACATTCCTCGCCACGACAAAAAGAAATCGGCTGTTCCCCAGCCGATTTCTTTTTACATCTATACATATATTAGTGTGACATTACAGCGCTGCCATCATCATGTCCGTCTTTAGTCACCTTCAGAACCGCTACAGCTCCTTTGGTAGCATGGTTGAATTGGTGGGTTACTATTGGATAGCTGCCTTCTTTTGTTACAGTGAACTCAACCACGGCGCCGCCACTTGCTGGCAGAAGCACGGTTTGCATACCTTTCATGTGGTTGAATGGATTTCCGTCGATATACACCTCATCAAAAACAGTTCCGACTACATGGAAGCTAGAAACCTCATTCGGACCTACGTTGTCGACATAAAGTCTCACTCTGTCACCAACCTTGGCAAGGAGTGGTTTGTCAACAAGGGAGCCAACGGCACCGTTTGTATTTGGGTCACCGTCTTTAAGGGCCTTGGCGGAAAAGACTACGTATTTAGGAACCCCATTCGTAAAGTCGTCAAGGTTGTTATATTTATACCATTCGTTTTGCACAATCGCATACTCGCGTGTCACCTGAGAATCAGTAGGGTAGCCTTCCTTCGGTTTCACAATAATCATGCCATGCATCCCATTCGCAATATGAGCGAGCACTGGCTTCGTACCGCAGTGGTACATAAATACGCCAGGATTGTCAGCAGGATAGCTGAAGCTGCCAGTATGATCCGGCATGACATTCGCAAAATCAGCGGAAGGTGCCGCATGTACGGCATGGAAGTCCATGCTGTGCGGGATGGATGGATCCATATTCTTTAAGGTAAAATTAATTTTATCTCCTTGGTTGACAACAATTACTGGACCAGGCGCTTCGCCGTTAAATGTCCAAGCCTTATACATTTCGCCTTTATTGATTTCAATGTCAGTAATTTGGGCAGTCATTTCAATATTGACTTCATGCTCACCAATTCGGTCGATTTTAATCGGAGTCGGTTTTTGGTTTAGGTCTTTATGGGGTGCGAATACTTCAACTGCCGGCTTCTGATCAGACTGAGCCTCTACCTTTTTTTCCACTGAAAGATCAGCTTTCCCACAAGCACCAAGAATTAAAGCGGATGTGACGACCATTGCTGCAACTTTTGTAAACTTACCCATTTTTCTTCCCTCCATTAGAACTCCTAATTTTTTTGGTTGATTAATGATTACACTTTCATTTTACTTTTATTAGAAATGCTCCTAGTGATGCTGGTCACTCAAAATAGGGGTGTTCTTGAACAATTTGTGAATGAGTGAGCAAAGTGATATTTATATGGTGTAAATACTAATTTCTCAGCTGATAGTGGTAATTCTATTAATAAAAGGAGGCGCTTTTTTTGAAAAATAAAAACGATGAAACAAGCGAAGGTTTGAATCAAATTTTTGAAATTATTAATGCAAAAGGAGATGAAGGGGAACTTCGGGAGATTGTAAAAAATAATCAAGAAAAACAGTCGCCCGAAATACGGTCACAGAAGCAATAAACCCCCTGGAACTAGAAGCTAATTTCTAGTTCCTATTTTTATGTGCATAACGTGTATAACTTGTGGATAAGTCTTTGCTGATTGTGGGTAACTAGTGTATATTTGTGGGTATTTGACTTTTTAGAAAAATATTTTTTGGGGTCAAAACGTGGATAACCTGTATAAATCTGTTGATAACCTTGTGGATATTGTTAAAAACTTGTTTATAAACTATGGATAGGTAAAACAACCCTGTGGACAGTCTGATTTTTTCCCCTCTTAGAATATGACATTTGTCACCTAATTTTGATGACAATGCTTACTAAAAAGCTACGCCTCCTCAACGTACAATGAAATCAAGTAATCAGGAGGTGTTCATAAATGAACGAAATTTTAACTGTAACCAATGTGACAAAGTCATTCCAACATAAAAAGGCAGTAAAGGATGTTTCTTTTTCCATTACAAAAGGTGAAGTGGTTGCAATCCTTGGACCGAACGGTGCCGGAAAGACAACGACGATATCAATGATATTGGGACTGCTTAAGCCCACGTCTGGCGAAGTCCGGTTGTTCAATCTTCCTCCACAAGAAAAGCAGGTTCGAGAAAAAATCGGCACGATGCTTCAGGAGGTCAGTGTGATGCAGGGTCTTAAAGTTTGCGAAGTCCTTGAGTTAATCAGAAGCTATTATCCACAGCCTCTGCCAATGAAGGAACTGATTGAGCTGACGGGCCTTACCGACCAGGATTTAAAAACAAGGGCTGAAAAGTTATCAGGAGGTCAAAAACGGCGGCTTAGCTTTGCACTGGCCCTAGCGGGAAACCCGGAGATGATTATTTTTGACGAACCGACAGTCGGTATGGATATTACCTCGAGGAAACGCTTTTGGCAAACGGTCCGAACACTCGCGGACCAAGGAAAAACGATCATCTTTTCAACACACTACTTACAGGAAGCGGATGACACGGCCGACAGGATTTTATTGTTTAAAGACGGAGAGATTGCTGCCGACGGAACCCCAGCGCAAATTAAAGCAAGCATATCCAAACAGTCCGTTTCCTTTGTCGTTGACCCTGGAATATCACTTGAAAAACTATATCTTAACATCGAAATCCATGATATTTTTCGAAAAAATAACCGTGTCTACATTCATACGGATAACACGGATCGAATTCTTGAGCTGCTTTTTCAAGAAAAAATTGGTGCACGTGACATCCAAATTGAACGAGGAAAGCTGGAGGAAGCGTTTGAGCAGCTGACCAGCGAAACAAAGGAGGCCATCTAAATGAAGACTTTTAAAATGCAATGTAAAACAGAAATCATCAGGGTGCTGAGGAATCGCTATTTTGTGTTTTGGTCGCTGCTGATGCCGATTATTTTCTATTATGTTTTCACAAATTTAGTGAATGCTGATGTTCCGAATAAAGCCGAGTGGCAGGCGCATTATTTAATGTCAATGACGGTGTTCAGCGTGATGGGTTCGTCGATGATGACGCTCGGAATTCGCATGGTGCAGGAGCGTTCCCAAGGATGGTCGACGTTCATCCGCACGACACCGCTGCCCGATACGGTTTATTTTGCGGCGCAAATGGTCGGGCAGAGCGTGATTCATGCTGTGTCCATCACAATTATTTTTATTGCAGGTGCGCTAATTAACGGGGTTTCGTTAACGGCATTCGAATGGATCATGAGCGGGTTGTGGATTCTGCTGGCCTCCTTGCCATTCCTTGCGATTGGCACCTTGATTGGCTTGATGAAAAAGGTAGAAACAGCGGCAGGTATCAGCAATGTGCTGTACATGGTGCTTGCGGTTTCCGGGGGCTTGTGGATGCCGCTTGATGTGATGCCAAAAATCATGCAAACTATCGGAAAATGGCTTCCGTCCTATAATTTCGGCAGCGGGGCCTGGGAGATTGTCCGCGGCGGGATGCCGGATTGGAAAAATATTCTGATTCTTATCGCCTATTTGGCCCTGTTCATGCTACTATCGAAGTATATTAGAAGAAAACAAGAAGCGGTGTGATAAACAATGAAACCTTCCTTCAGCATTTTCCCAAGGAAATACGGCCTTTTCCCCTATGTGTTTCTCGTCTATTTCGGGTTTCCCATTTATTATTTGACGAAGGAAACAGGATTGAAGCAGCTAGCCGGATATGGGATGGTGCTGCTTTTTTTAGTATCATACCGGCAGCTTTATTTTTTAATGGAAAATAGAGCTTTCTCCTACTGGCTGGCCATCCAGCTGGGAATCGTGTTTATCTTTACGATGTTTTACAATCTCAATCACGTCTTTTTGGGGTTCTTTACGGCTAATTTTATTGGCTGGTACCGTGATAAAAAGGTCTTTCGGCTCGGGCTGCTGAGTCTGGCATTTGTTGAGATTTTTCCCTTCATTGTCCATGTGGTACGGACGGAGCGATTTTTTACACCGTCAGAGCTGTTGTTTTTTGTCCCTTTTCTTATCATTATGCTGATTTCTCCATTTGGCATCCGCTCGTTAAGCAGGCGGATGGAGCTCGAGCAGGAACTGGACCGGGCGAATCAGCGAATCGAAGAGCTGGTGAAGCGCGAGGAGCGGGTGCGGATTGCACGTGACCTCCACGACACTCTAGGTCATACGTTGTCACTTCTGACGCTCAAGAGCCAGCTTGTCCAGCGCCTAATAGCTGTTGATTCGGAACGAGCCAGGTCTGAGGCTAAAGAAATGGAGGTCACTTCACGGGCAGCGTTAAAGCAGGTCCGGGAGCTTGTGACGGATATGAGAGCCATTGCCATTGCAGAAGAACTGCTCGAAGTCAAACAGATTTTACGGGCAGCAGGAATTACTTATCAGTACGATGGAGATGTTGATTTTTCAAGAATTCCTCCATTTACCCAAAATATTATAAGCATGTGCATAAAGGAGGCAGCGACAAACGTGGTCAAGCACAGCCGGGCAACACACTGTTCGATATCTATTAATCTATCAGCGGAAAAGCTGGAGGCTGTGGTCTGCGACGACGGGATGGGCGTTCCGCTCACCAAGGTCGTCTTCGGAAATGGGCTGAAGGGTATGGAAGAAAGGCTTGCGCTAATTGATGGTTCTGTGTTTTTGCGCAACCACAATGGGACAGTGTTGGAAATTAACGTTCCGATAATAAAAAGGGAGGGAGCGGCAGTATGATTACGTTATTTATAGCAGAGGACCAGCGGATGCTTTTAGGTGCGCTTGGCTCCTTGCTGGATTTGGAGCCGGACATGAAGGTAATCGGCCAGGCGATGAACGGGGAGGAGGCGCTCGCATCCATCGTGAAGCTTAAACCTGATGTTTGTTTAATGGATATTGAAATGCCAGTGTTGAATGGGCTGGAGGTGGCGGAACAGCTGGTGGGGCTGGGAGCACCAAGCAAAGTTATCATTTTGACTACCTTTGCCCGCCCGGGATATTTCGAACGTGCGGTAAAAATCGGCGTTCATGGCTACTTGCTTAAGGATGGAGAAATTGATGATTTGGCCGGTTCGATTCGTAAGGTCATGGCAGGAAAACGGGTATTCAGTCCCGATTTGGCAGTGGATGTCATCCGTGAGGAAAACCCGTTAACGGAACGGGAACAAGAGATTCTAAGGTTGGCAGCGTTAGGCAAAACAACGAAGGAAATCACATCCGAACTCTACCTGTCATCCGGCACCGTCCGCAACTACATCTCCGAAATCATCCACAAACTCGGCGCCAAAAACCGCACTGAAGCCGCGGCCATCGCCCAGCAAAAAGGGTGGATCTAATGGACTGGGGACGGTTTGAAGCATGAGAACCGTCTGAGACCAACTGCCCATTTCCTCTTCTCTAGGCAGAACAACCTTCCTTAAAATCATTTTCTGAATAGATTAATACTAGCTTAATTAGAGGGGAGGACAAGGCTCGGCTGAAGGCTATTAATGGGACAACCCAAGAATTTGCCTAGGGGGCCTTATTCAGTCCTTTCGTGAAAAAGGAGGACTACATCCGTTTTGAAAATATTAATCGTCGGAACAGGTTATGTCGGGACGACGACCGGACTTATTTTTTGCAAAATGGGGCATCAAGTAACCGGCCTGGATCTCGATGAACAAAAAATAAACGCACTGCAAGCGGGTAAACTGTATTTCTACGAGCCAGGCCTTGAGGATTTATTGACCAAGCATGTCAGCGCTCAAAACATCCGTTTTACAACTGACACCGAGAAAGCCGTAAAAGAAAATGATGTTATTTTTATATGTGTCGGCACACCATTGGGCACCCAGGGAAAAGCTGACCTCACTTTTGTAAAAAATGTTGCAGGGACTATCGGCCGCTATATGAACCATTATAAGTTGATTGTGACCAAAAGTACGGTACCCGTGGGTACAGCTGAAAACGTCACCAATTGGATTAAGGAGAAACAGCCAGCTCCTATCCCTTTTGACGTCGTATCTAATCCAGAATTCCTGCGTGAGGGTTCTGCCCTTCATGATGCACTTAATCCTGACCGGATCGTTATTGGTGCTTCAAGTGACAAAGCTAGAGCAGTCATGCGCGAACTTTATAAGGATTTTCAATGCCCTATCATTGAAACCAACCCGCAAGCCTCCGAAATGATCAAGTATGCCGCCAATTCCTTCCTTGCCATGAAAATTTCCTTTATTAATGAGTTAGCCCGGGTTTGTGATGCGCTAGGGATTAACGTCAATGATATTTCCACAGGGATTGGCCTCGACCACCGGATTGGCCCGCATTTCCTCCGTGCTGGAATGGGCTTCGGCGGCTCCTGCTTCCCTAAGGATGTCAATGCCTTAATCCAAACGTCCAAAGAAACGGGAAGACCGCTTTCAATATTGGAAAAGGTGGTTCAAGTAAACGACGAACAACAGCTTTATATTATGCAAAAAATCAGGCAGGTGTTGGGCGGGAACTTGGAAAATAAAACAATTGCCGTGCTGGGATTAGCCTTTAAAGCTAATACTGACGATACACGGGAATCGCCGAGTTTGATTATGATTGAAAAACTGCGCGGGGAACAGGCAGCGGTTCAGGTCCATGATCCCGTCGTAAAATCATCGGGATTAATACAGTTTTCGAAGGTGGAGGAAACTGTGAAAGGCGCCGACGCAGTCATTCTTTGCACCGACTGGAACGACTACAAAACCTTAGACTGGGCGGCCCTTAAGCCATTGATGAAACAGCCGGTCATCTTTGATGGTAGAAACATGCTCAATAAAACCAAAATCGAGGAACTTGGCTTTCGGTATCTAGGAGTCGCCAATCACTAATTCTTGATAAAACAAGGGGACAGCTGTCCCCTTGTTATTTTTGGCTCTGCAAAACCAGCTGCAATCCTAGGCCGATATAGATGGTCCCAACCACTTTGCCCTGCCAGCGGGCAAATCGGCTGTTGCGATTGGAAAAGAGACGCTTCCCAATGGAGCTTGTCAAAAAGGCCAAAAGCGTTGTATACAAGATGCTCATTAATACGAAGGTGAGTCCGAGAGTAAGCAGTTGCAAAACAACCGGTGTTCCGTTGTGATGAACAAATTGCGGGAGAAAGGCCAAGAAAAACAGCGCTGTTTTCGGATTCAACAGTTCAATGAGCAGGGCCTGGCGGAAGGACGTGACCGCCGAGCTTGGTTTAGCCGCCGTGACAGCTTCGGTATGACTTTTTGCTTTTTCTAAAAACGATTTAATCCCGATAAAAATCAGATAAGCTGCCCCTAAATATTTCACAATCTCAAAGGCAAGGGCGGAGGTCATTAAGATGGCCGAAAGTCCAAGCACCGCCGCAACCGTATGGATCAAGTCCCCAACAGCAATCCCTACACCTGTGATGATCCCTGATTTTCGCCCGCCATTGGCAGTCTGTGTGACGGTTAACAGGACGGCAGGACCGGGAATAAGAAATAGGACAAGCACTACCAAGATAAAGGATAGCAATTTTATCACTCCATAGAAAAATTGTAGTGATACTATTTTATCATAATATTGCAAATATTATAATGAGTTAAAGTAAAAAGGCATTCGAACGTACAATAAAAAAACTCCTGTCCGCAAATCGGCGGCCAGGAGTTTACTTATTTAACTTACATTCTCAATATAAATAGCCTTATGCAATTCAGGCAAATGAATACAAAGCTTGTCATTCCTTCTAAGCCGGTGGCCGGTTTCGGCATCAATCAACTCGCCGCCCATGTCAATCATACAACTAGATTTGTTGAGGAGCAGCAAGGTATTGTCCGTGATAGGTACAAAGGTAATTTGGTCGGTTTCGGAAAATTCCTGATCAAGCTTGAAGAGCTGCCGTAAGTGAAACTCACCCTTAAACGCCTTTAGTCTTTTCACCTTTTGTACCGTACTTTCGCCTGTATTTTCATCTTTTACCTCTACCACTAGTTGCCCGCTGAACCCGCGGTTTTTCTTCCTTTTTTTTGCTCGATACGAGATGACCAGCACTACCAACAGCAGAATAGCCGCTGCACCCGTCATTGCATAAATCCATGGTAACGTTAATGGTTTCGCAATCATGGCTGCCTTCACGTGCCCGCCGACAGGCTTTAGATTTACTTCGCCGGCCCCTGTGACTTTCATCGTTTGCGGCTTGGTCTCACGGAAAAAGCTGTTGCCTTCAGCCCTCACTGTCACTTCATAGCTGGAGGAGCCCCCGGCTTTAAACTCGCAAAAAAAACCTTTGTCCCCAGCCTTTAGAGGGATTTCTTCAGTTTTTCCTGAAGCTGAATCCTTTACAAAAAGACTAGCCTTAAGCGTAGGATATAGATCCTTATTAACGACTTTTTTGCCGTTATCCTCAAAGAAAGCTTCAATCTTCATGGTATCGCCCGCTTTAATATTTTTTGCCAGCGGGGCGAGCTTTAGCTGCAGGTCATTGTTGAAGACAAGCTTCACATCCACCTTGTCCTGCGGGAAGCCTTTCACCTTCAAAGTCCAATTTCCTTGCACGGGATTAAGCAATTTCAGCATTGAATAATTCTTTGACTTCGTTAACGAGAAGTTGTCGGAAGGGATGGCGACCTCTTTTCCTAACGGGTCAACCAGCTTTAGCTCAACCGGCTTACTCGAAATTAGCGAAATATTAGCCTCCAGGACATTTTCATTCGGAACGGTGAACGGAACATCCTGAAACTCCTCTGTTGCCGTCACATCTTTAACTGGGACCATTTTTAATTTTAAATGGTCAGCAAAGATTTCACTAAGAATACCTGGCAGGTCAGCGGCATTATTTGTTTCGAAAAATTTCCCGTTTGTACCGGTAGCAATATTCTGCAGCAGCTGTTTATTCAGTTTGCCATCGGCGTTTAAGCCAATCGCATAAATCGGATAGCCCTTCGCTTTCGCATCCACTACCGATTGGGCGAGCTGCTCATCAGCCTGCTGATTGGTTTTCGGCTTGGTTTTGTCCAAATCATTGTTGCCGTCAGCGAGCACGACAATGAGTGGGATATAGCCGGATTCATGGCCGGTGTCCAAAAATTTAAGGGCCTCTGCCACTCCAACGGATATATCGGTGTTATTGTATTTACCAAGCGAATCAATAAAACTCTTGATTGCCTGCTTATCTGTTTCCGTTTGGATTTTCGTGAGCCCCTTTTTGCTTTCGACATCATTTCCGTAGGCAATCACGCCAATCTTATCCCCTTTAATAGAGGACATATCCACAAACATTTTCATCGCTTCATTAGAAAGACCATTCGGGTCACTAGACAGCATTGACTTGCTGACATCAACCACCAGTACCCCTTCTATCCTTGAAGAAAGCTCTATCTGGGTGGCAGCCTCAGCACGGTAAGCACCCGCCGAACTATGGATGAAAACAAACACGGCACAAATGTAAATCCACTTTTTCAACATCTATGTAACCCCCTACTTGTAATCTATTAACGAAAAAATGTTCAATAAATAAATACGAATCGTTCTTTATATAATAATATTCTACCAACCCTGCCGTATTTTACATAAAATATTTGTCTAAAAAAATAAAAGTCTTGTCGACAAATTTCGAGTAATGGGTGATGCATGGGGACGGTTCTGGTGCCTCAAAATGGGGGATTACAGAGGTGTGTGGACGGCTTACGGATAATGGTAAGAATATTTTGATGCTTATCACATAACAATATGTTAAATTATTTCTATTAAACTTAAATTCAAGTAACCAATAAAAAGGGGAAATCGCATGACAAGAACATGGAAGTGGATTATTGCCTGTTTCGTATTCTTGCTTTTATTAAATGGCTTAGGGTTCCTGGCTGTACATTTATTGAGTAAGTAAATTTGAAATCCCCCCAAAATTAACCTATAGGGAATGACGTTGATAATGACAACGAATTTAACTAAACCTATTTCAATCAAGCTGTTAATCGGTATGATGGTTGTGGTCTTTGGAGCCGAAATCCTGCTCTACCTCAACCGTTTCAGTTACCTCGCCGGAACCCTTTATGACGCGGTGATGGTCGCTTCACTTTTTATTGGCATCAAGCTGCACCGAAGGCTCGTACTCCCGCAGGAGCAGGCCCCAAGTAAAACCAAACGGCAAAAGGTACTTCAATTTACGGGTGCTTTTTTGATTTTCTTTCTCGGCAGCACCGTCATCAACATCTATTCAAGTATGACCTTCGATGACTTTAACTCTGATTATGATCAGTATGTGCAAACCTATACCGAAACGCAAACCTACCCGGAGGAAGAGAAGGGAACCGTCGAAACAACAGAGTCGAAATTTTGGTCTTATATGGATAAAATCGATACAATTGGCGCTGATCTTTATACAGATGCCCTGGCCGGTTTGGAGGAGGTTTGGCGGTTAGCCTACATGATCCTTCTCCTTGCCGTCTTCAAAAAGCTTTTTCCAAAACGGTGGGAGAGCGGATCGAGGGATGTCTTTCTAATGGTTGCTCTATTTTGGACCTCGCTTTTTTTCGGCATTGACCACACGCTTGATACCGAGCAGGCATGGACGGTGAAAATAGGGTCCATCGTTACCTTCGCCAACATGGGGTTTCTGTTTGGAATCATCCTCTTATGGACACGAAACCTGTGGCTGACCGTGCTGGTTCACTCCCTCTACGACATCACCGCGACACTGTCATGGTATTACATCGATTATGCAGTCGAACTTTTTGCAGGGATCTTGCTGGTTGTACACATGATCTTATTCCTAATGGAAAAATCAGCGCAAAAACGCATTCAAACACAGCTAGAACAGACTGAGGCGGCGCAACTAGCAGAATAATAGAAAAAGAGGTCACAGAGCGCTGTGACCTCTTTTTTTGCAGCCCCATATAATTAGGTGTCCACTTCATTCTTCGTAAATGTAAGACTTCCCATTAATCCAATATTCAATCGACCCATCATCCTGTATACGATATTTTATCTTTTCGCTGTCGAAAGCCTTTTGTAGGCTCTCTCTGGCCAATTCCTGTAAAACATCGAGTTCGATTAAATATTTTTGAAACAGGACAGGGTCGATCGTTTTCGTTTCAGCAAGATACGTGATAATAGAAAGGCGCTGTTCATAAACACCAAGCTGATTCAGATTATATTCACGAAAGCCCGAAGGAAGCTGCAAATCCTTTAACATTGTGATCAGATTTTTCTGCTTCGCTTTAGCGCCTTGAAGATTGTACGCTCTATTTTCCAGACAATCCTCCAATAATGTTGAACTTTCCCTATGGTACCTTTGCTCTATTTTTAAATAGGAGATAATCTTTTCATCTTTTGGGCCTGCCAGATTCATCGTTAACATAGAAGAAAACAATATTAGTAGAATAATTCCGAGGGCTGCAAATATCCAGTTTTTATGTGAGTTTGTTTTAAGCGAAATGGGATTTTCGTTCATCAGTTGGTCCCTGTAAGAACCATTTGCTCTCAGTTCCTCCAGCTCTTGTTTGACTTTTTGTTGGGCAGGAGTCAGCACGATAACACCCCAATTTCCATTTATATTACTATCATCCTACTACAAAAGTAACGATAAAATCCATTAATTCCCTAAACTGTTTTAATAAAATAATTTTACAAATATAGATATGACAAGGAAACTTCATACTTTACGAATTATTATGGAATTTTTTTCTAGTACTTTTGAATTATTATTATATTAATATTATTTACAATATTCAGACACAATGATAAAATTTCTATCAGACTCTTCTGAAAATATAAAAATAGGAGTCTATTATTAGGGGGGATACATAGTGAAGAAGAACTACGGTCTAAAGGTATTTTCCAGCATCGCAGCGACCACGTTAGCCGCGTCGGCATTATTTGCAACGCCGTTTGTTGGGACAAAAGCAGCCCCATTTACAGCCAAACCAGCTTATGCGGCTGAGGTCCAATCGGCTCCGGTTGACTTGAACATCATTGATCAAGACCGGCTCGCCAAAGCCTTACAGGAGCGTGGGCTGATTTCAAAGAACGCCTCTTCTGAAGAAGTGGTCAAGGCTGTAAAGGCCTACATCAAGCAAAAGCAGGGCGAAAAGACTGGCAAGGCAGACAAAGCCTTAACCAAAGAACAGCAGGAAATGGACAAAAAAGCAAAAGACTTTTTAACGAATCAAAAGGACAAGCTAGCTAAACAGCTTAACAAAGGACACGAAAACTTCAAAAAAGGTAAGCCGACCGGCGCAGTTAAAGTAGACTCTGCCAAGCCGTCAGCGTATAACGGGGACGTTCGTGAAGATAAGGTTCTTGTGCTTTTAGTAGACTATGCTGACTTCAAGCACAACAATATTGAGCAAGAACCAGGATATATGTGGTCAGACGATTTCAGCAAAGAGCATTACGAAAAAATGCTGTTTGGAGATGAAGATTTCACCCTATTTAATGGAGATAAAGTAAAAACCTTCAAACAATATTATGAAGAGCAATCCGGAGGCAGTTATACAGTGAAGGGAACTGTTACTGATTGGCTGCAAGTACCAGGTAATGCTGCAGATTACGGCAGTGACAACCCTGCAGGCGGTCATGATAATGCCACTGGAACAAAGGGCCCGCGCGGTCTTGTAAAGGATGCTTTGAATGTAGCAGTAGCATCAGGCATTAACTTGGCGGATTTTGACAACTTAGATATCTATGACCTTGATGGTGACGGAAATATAAACGAGCCAGACGGCTTGGTTGACCACTTGATGGTTCTGCATGCTGGGGTCGGTCAAGAAGCGGGCGGCGGGGCCCTTGGAGACAGTGCAATTTGGTCACATCGCTGGGTACTAAATGGAGTTTATCCAGTAGCCAATACAGCAGCCTCTGTGGATTATTGGGGCGGCAAAATGGCTGCTTATGATTATACAATTGAGCCAGAAGACGGAGCAGTTGGCGTATTCGCGCACGAATATGGACATGACTTAGGGGCTCCCGATGAGTACGATACACAATATACCGGCAATGGCGATACGGTTGCACAATGGTCGATTATGAGCGGAGGCAGCTGGAGCGGCCATATTGCCGGAACACAGCCGCCAAGCTTCTCGCCACAAGTGAAAGAATTCTATCAAAAAACAATTGGCGGAAACTGGGCGAATATTACTGAAGTAAACTATGATGATATCGATCAAAATGGTCTTGCGACTGTTATTGATCAGAGTGTTACTAAATCTAAGAACCCAGGTATTGTTAAAGTAAACCTTCCTAACAAAAAGGTTCCTGGAATTGCACCTGAATTTGGCGCTAAATACTATTACAGCACAAAAGGCGATAGCCTGGATACGGTAATGGAAACACCGGAATTTGATTTAACAAACGCAAGCGATGCAAGTTTTGACTTTAAAGCTTTCTATGAAGTCGAAACGGATTTCGATTATTTGACCGTAACAGCTGTTGTCAATGATGGTTCCGAAAAGGAAATCGATGTAATTGGCGATAACTCGGACGTGGTACGCGGCGGCTCGGCATTCGAATCTACTCAAGGTAAATGGGTGGACAAGTCCTATGATTTAAGTGAATTCGCCGATAAAAAAGTCAAATTGGTATTTGAATATGTAACCGATGGAGGCCTTGCTCCTGATGGTTTCGCAATCGATAATCTTAAATTAACAGTAGATGGCAACGTGGCATTCTCCGATGATGCAGAAGGAACACCACAAGTAACACTAGACGGTTTCGAAGTATCTGACGGATGGATTAAAAAGCCTCACTACTATTATCTTGAGTGGAGAAACTATGCCGGTTCCGATAAGGCACTGCAATTCTCTCGAGACGCAAAATATAATACTGGTTTAGTAGTTTGGTATGGTGACGATACATTTACCGATAACTGGGGCGGGGTTCACCCGGGTGAAGGCTTCCTTAGCGTAGTAGACTCTCATCCAGAAGCGCTTATTTTTAACTTGAAGGGTCAAGATTCCATCGCTCAAACTACTCGCTACCAAGTGGCGGATGCTGCGTTCTCATTAGATCAGGCACCTGCGTGGTCAGTGAACTCACCAACACGCGGAATCTATGATTACAAAGGCCTTCCAGGCGTAACGGAATTTGATTCCACTAAGGCTTACATTAACAATGTAATTCCTGATGCCGGGGTTAAAGTTCCTGCTCAGTACCCGCTCAAGGTCCAAGTCATTGGCGAAGCGAAGGACAACACTGCTGGGGCAGTTTGGATTCATAAATAATAGGTTAAGTGAGACATCGGGCTTTGCTCGGTGTCTTTTTTATGTAAACAAACAGTTATTGATATACTTTATCGTTCACACGAAAGCAGCAGGTACAGACTCATTCACATTCGTAATTTTGTACGGTTATGAACAAAGGGCAAAGGTTGTTTTTGTGCTTTAAATATTAATTATAAGATATATAATGGAATATATATTAAAAAAGGTAATCTTTTTGACAAGTATTATTTCGAAGGAAAGGTGTGAAATAAATATGCAAAAGGTAAGAAAGGCCATTATACCGGCTGCAGGCCTAGGAACGAGATTTTTGCCAGCTACCAAAGCTATGCCTAAAGAAATGTTGCCAATTGTTGATAAGCCAACTATCCAATACATAGTTGAAGAAGCGGTTGCATCCGGCATTGAAGATATTATTATTGTAACCGGTAAAGGTAAGAGGGCAATAGAGGACCACTTTGATTATGCATATGAACTCGAACAAACTTTACTTAATAAAGGCAAATTGGACTTATTGGACAAAGTTCAGGAACCTTCAAAAATGGCGGATATTCATTACATTAGACAAAAAGAACCAAAGGGACTAGGACATGCAGTTTGGTGTGCAAGAAATTTTATTGGGAATGAGCCTTTCGCAGTATTGCTCGGAGATGATATTGTTCAAGCTGAAACTCCTTGCTTAAAACAATTAATGCAGGAATATAATAGGACCCATGCTTCTGTTATTGGAGTAAAAAGGGTTCCGGATAATGAGACCAACCGATACGGTATAATTGATCCGATTGAACAGGCAGGACGTTCATATCAAGTAAAAAACTTCGTTGAAAAGCCGGAACTAGGTACTGCACCTTCCAACTTAGCTATAATCGGAAGATATATTTTTACTCCTGAGATTTTCATGTTTCTTGACAAACAAGAAGTAGGGGCAGGAGGGGAAATTCAGCTTACGGACTCCATCCAAAAACTGAATCAGATACAACGTGTGTTTGCATATGAGTTTGATGGTAATAGATATGATGTAGGGGAGAAGCTTGGTTTTATCCAAACAACAATTGAATTTGCGCTACAGAATGAAGATTTGAGGGAAGAGTTGATACATTTTATTGAACAAAAGCTAAACCCCAAAAATACTTTTTAAAGTTTTCCAGAAATAATAAAAAAAAGAGGGGCCTAAGAATTAGGCCCCTCTTTCAGACTGTCGACAAAATCCTTAAGAAAAAGGGTTTTGTCGGCAGTTTTTTTGTATAATTAAGATATTGAGTTTAGAGGTGATAATGAAATGCTAACTAAAAATATACAGGTAAATCGAGATCAATTAGAAATGATTACTTTAGACCAGCTTGTTCCTGAGAATCACTTAGTTCGCAAGATTGAAGCTGCTATTGATTTTACATTTATATATAAACTAGTTGAGGATATGTATTCATCTGAGCGTGGTCGCCCGAGTATCGACCCTGTTGTATTAATTAAGATGGCATTCATTCAATATACCTTCGGTATTCGCTCTATGCGCAAAACTATTGAGGAAATTGAAACGAACCTTGCTTATCGTTGGTTCTTAGGTTTTGGGTTTCATGATAAAGTGCCTCACTTTTCTACCTATGGTAAAAACTATGAACGACGTTTTAAGGATACAGATTTATTTGAACAGATTTTCTATCGCATTTTAAAAGAAGTAGTCGATAAAAAGTTAATTAGTGCAGAACATGTATTTATTGATTCTACACATGTTAAAGCAAGTGCAAATAAACGTAAATTCGAAAAGAAAATGGTTCGTAAGGAAACAAAGGCCTATGAAGCTCGTCTTCATGAGGAAATCAACAGTGATAGAGAAGACCATGGTAAAAAGCCTTTTCCACCAGAGAAATTTGAAAAAGAGGAGAACAAGGAAATAAAAGAAAGTACCACGGATCCAGAAAGTGGTTACTATGTAAAGGATGAGCGTACAAAGCAATTTGCTTATTCATTTCATGCAGCCGCTGATAGACATGGATTTATTCTAGGTACGATTGTAACTCCAGGTAATGTTCATGATAGTACGATGTTTGAACCTCTTCTTGAAAAGGTCATTGAAAACTGTGGAAAACCTGATGCTGTTGCTGCTGACGCTGGCTATAAAACACCTGCTATTGCTCAATTCTTAATAGAAAATGATATTCAACCAGCTTTACCTTATACTCGCCCTCGTACAAAAGAAGGTTATTTAAGGAAAAACGACTATGTATATGATGAATATTTTGACTGTTACATATGTCCGGAAGGACAGATTCTAGAGTATAGAACGACTACTAAGGAAGGTTATCGTCAGTTTTTCTCCAATCCGAGTAAATGTAAGGATTTCCCTTTATTATCCCAATGCACCCAGAGTCAAAATCATCAAAAGTTGATTCAACGGCATGTTTGGGAGGGGTATCTAGAGGAAGCTGATCACCTTCGTCATACACCAGAGAATAAAATTATATATGCAAAACGCAAAGAAACTATTGAGCGCGTATTTGCTGATGCCAAAGAAAAGCATGGTATGCGATGGACGACTTTAAGAGGTCTTAAAAAATTGTCCATGCAGGCGATGCTTACTTTTGCTGCCATGAATTTAAAAAAACTAGCAAACTGGACTTGGAGTAGCCCGAAAATGGCATAAAATTGACCCCGTAGGGGTCTAATTAAAGAGTAATTACATAAAAAATTGCTTAAAAATGGAAAAGGCATTCCGAATAGGCTTATTCGGAATGCCTTTTGTCTACAATCTGAGAGGGGCCTAAGAATTAGGCCCCTCTTTTTTGGATAAAAAGGTTTTATTATTTATTTCACCATAGATAAGCTATACTATTTGCACTGCTATAAAATCAGTCATTAATTTTATGGTGAATTTCCTTTTTAAAATTATATATAACAGATTTTTCTTTGTCAAAAGGAGATCTTTCATTTCCTAAGGATATTCTAATGTGGTAGTAATTCACCAAAAAAATATTGATGTTGTCGGTATTTTCCAATGTAATATTAGGATATTTTATTATATATTTAAGACAATGTTGCTTTTTAAAGGAAGTAATAATAGGCTTCTGAAACATTTAAAGACAATGCTTTATTTAAAGGGAGGAAATTAAATATGAAAGAATTACAGAAAAAATTTGAAGTAACTGAACCAGATTTCTATTCTGTTATAAAAAAAACATACGATAAAGTCCTGACTGAAGAGAATATTACATTAAATAGAATAATGGATGAGATAAAAAAGGACTTATTTATTTTAATGAAATAACATCTTACCTTGAGTTGGAGATATATCATCTGTCTAATTAATTTAAAAATGTTTACAATAATTGTAAAACGATTTGATATTAGATACACTGTTAGATCAAAATCTCTATTGGAAGTATGAGGTAATTTCGCTTTTTAATTCTCAGATTAGTGTGATTATACAACATGAAATGCGGGGGAAAGGGTTTTGAAATATATAAAATTTGTATATACATTATCAATTTCTTTTTTTATTTGCTTTATACTTAACATAATATTAACGTGGATTGCTATACCGTATGACAATAAAATGTCTCTGGATTATCTTAACCATCGTCCTTTTTGGTCAGGAACCTTAGTTTTGTTCCTTTTATTTAATGTTTTCTTCTTTTTAAGAAAGAAAATTTATCTAATTATCTCTACTTTTATATTTGTATTATCAGTTGGTATCAGTTATATAAGTTCCATTAAAATGGACAAGCGAAGTGATCCATTAATTCCACAGGATATTTATTTAATTAAAGAATCCTGGAATATGGCAGGAAAATATGTTGATACTACGCAAATTCTCTTATTTGTTATTGGGGGAATTTTTCTTTTATTAATCTTTTTTATATTTTTAAAAATTAAATGGAAGTCATCAGTGGCATTTGGTTTGAGATTAATTATTTCAATTACTTGTGTCTCTTCGTTATTTATTTTAAGTAATATTAATGATGATGAAACTTGGAATAAATTTGGAGTATCAAATAAAATAAGGACTCCATTCCATAATTTACAATCAAACGGGTTTGTTATGGGGAATTTCCTTCAACTAACAATGATGCATCAACAGAAACCCAAAGGTTATTCAAAAGAAAATACTGAAGAACTAATTACTTATTATCAAAAAAAACAAAATAGTCTTGTTTCAAGGTCCAATAGCAACCAGATTAAACCAAATATAATAGTTCTTCAATTAGAGGCTTTTTTTGATCCAACGACACTTCCAAATGTGAATTTCAGTGAGGACCCTATTCCGTTTTTTCATTCACTTCAAAACCGTTTTACTTCCGGAAAATTAGGGGTAAATGTATTTGGGGCAGGTACAGCAAATACAGAATTTGAAGTTTTGACTAGTATGAGCCTTCAACTATTCTCATACGAAACACATCCGTTTACCTCCCATGTGAATCAACCCATGGATTCTGTTGCTCACCAATTGAAAAAATATGGATATACAACAAGTGGTTTGCATAACAATGTGGGCTGGTTTTATAACAGGGAAAATGTTTATCCACGATTGGGGATAGATTATACGATGTTTTCGGATAAAATGAAGAATGTAGAGTTCGTTTACGATGTACCTGGCGTGCCAAAAGATTACGTGTTATTTGATAAAATTATACAAAGAACTCAAGAAACCAAGGGAAAGGATTTCGTACTGGGTATTACCATGGAACTGCATGGTCCGTATGCTTTATGGTATGGGCACGATATAAAAGCGACAAGTAACGTCTTGCCCCAAGAGCATGTTGATATTTTAGAGGAATATGCATATAAGATAAATGAAGTAGATAAGGCTTTAAATAAATTAATTAATTTCTACGAAAATAACGAAGAGCCTACGATGATAGTCATGTATGGAGATCATCTTCCATGGCTGGGGGATGACAGAATAATCTATTATGAAACAGGATATGATGACAAATCTGAAACCATTGAAAATCATGATAGAATGTATTCTACACCATTTTTAATTTGGGATAACTATAAAAATAAAGGTAAAGAAAATATTAACTTGGGTTCATCATTTCTAATGCCTTATGTTTTAAAAGAAAATGGAATTAATGGA
Organism: Neobacillus sp. PVCKKU3; assembly: GCF_058323225.1. NCBI lineage: Bacteria > Bacillati > Bacillota > Bacilli > Caryophanales > Bacillaceae > Neobacillus > Neobacillus sp. PVCKKU3. Next base: position 3,289 of record NZ_JBLVQN010000034.1, on the reverse strand, counting down.
AATGGTTTGCATTCATTTTTACAAGATAAATTGAATAATGGAATACACCAATTGCCTCCTTTAAACTATCAGCAACAGGCGGGATGGACACAAACAGCACTTGAACAGTACCGATATTTGCAATATTATTATTTAGAGACGAATTACCATCAAAATAGATTGGAACCATACGGTTCCTTTTTTTATGGTATTTTTAGAATGGAAGCTTTTGAAAATATGGTCATTTCATTTTTTTTAATAAAATTTTGGAATAATAACAGAATATATAATGAATTGATGTTGAAATTTAAAGAGTCTATTTATCAAATCTTAGGGAAAAGGAAAACGACCTTTATTTATTGAATAAACCATATCATTTATATATAATACTTTAGTGATACAATAAATGTAGGGGGAGGGATACCTCTTGTCAAACAATATTTTCACAGAAAAAAAAATACTAATAATTGTTCCAGCTTATAATGAGGAAGAAGCAATTGGACAAACTCTAGAAAAGCTAATGAGAGTACGGAAAGAAATCCCTTTTTTAGATATCTGTGTTGTAAATGATGGTTCAAAAGATCACACGGCAGAAATCGTCGAATCATATGGTGTAATACTTATTGATTTACCAATCAATTTAGGTATTGGAGGAGGAATGCAAACGGGTTATAAATATGCGTTCCAAAACAATTACGACATTGCTGTTCAATTTGATGCTGATGGCCAACATAATGAATTAGATCTAAAAACACTACTATCACCAATATTAAATGGGCAAGCTGATTTGGTGGTGGGTTCACGTTTTGTTAAAAAGACGGATTATAAAGGAGCTCTTTCTAGACGAATTGGAATTTATTATTTTACATGGCTGCTATTTCTTCTGACCAAGAAGAAATTTACAGACCCTACATCTGGGTTCAGAGCAAAAAACAGAAGAGTTATTGAGCAATTTGCTGAACAGTATCCCAGAGATTACCCAGAACCTGAAGTATTAATAAACTTGCATAGGAAAGGTATACAGGTTCAAGAGGTCTCCGTGAATATGAAAGAACGTCAAGGGGGAACTAGCTCTATCACACCATTAAAGTCAGTTTATTACATGATGAAAGTAACTTTGTCTATACTAGTTCAAAGACTAGTTAAGGAGTAATAAAATGAAAGTAATCCCATTTTCATTAGTCATTATCTGCTTACTTTTTTTATTTGTATTTGAATCAGTTAGAAGAGGAATATTAGAGACAAAAGATTCACTTCTATGGTTTGGAACGTGTATTGTTATTGGTATTTTAAGTTTAAATTCTGGTTTAATTAATTGGATGGCTAAACAATTGGGGATTTTTTATGCGCCCTCTTTACTTTTCCTTTTTGGATTCTTGTTTAGTTTAGTAATGATTTTTGATTTGACCAGAAGAAATGCAAAATTAAATCGACAATTAGTATCGTTGGCTCAAGAATTTGCTCTTTTAAAGGAAGAAATAAATAAAAAGGAAACAGGGAAATGATTCCATATATTTTATTAGGGTTAAATGTTGTTTTATTAGTTTCTGGTCAGTTTTTATGGAAATTTGCAGTATCAGGTATAATAACTTGGAATATGAACACTATAATTCATGTTATTTTATCCCCCTATTTTATTCTAGGGGGAATTTTGTATGTTGCAGCAACAGGCGTATGGCTGGTTATTTTATCTAAATTACCGCTAAGTATCGCTTATCCAGCTCAAAGTTTATCGTATGTATTTGGGATAATAGGGGCCTATTTTATTTTTAAGGAAAGTGTAAATATCAGCCAGATTTTTGGGTTAGTTTTCATTCTATTTGGAGTATATTTATTAGCTAAATAAATCAAGGAACCCTTTTTTATTTAATTAGGAGTGAATTATTTGGAAGAGATATCTGTTATATCAAAGAAAAGAACGGTTATTATCTTATGTGGAATATTAATTTTAGCTGCTGCTCTCAGGTTATTTGCATTATACAAATATGGTGTTAATTTAAGCTTAAATAGTGATGATGAGGGATATAAAAGAAGTGCGTATATATTATTAGAAAAATTTATGTTAATTTATCACGATCCTAACGTGCCAACTGTTCATATTATGCCAGGATTTACCTTTCTACTAGCGAGTGTTTTTTTCATATTTGGAAAAGGTCTTGCTGGATTATACGCTGCAAAAGTTACAATGATTTTGTTTGGATTAGCTGCTATATATGGAACATTTAAGCTAGGCGCAATAATTTTTAATGATTGGGTGGGACTGACAGCAGCGTTTTTACTGGCTATATTTATTCCTCAAATATTAGTAGATAATTTATTACTAACGGAGTCACCTTATACTGCTTTGTCATTATTTCTTATTTATTTTTCAATAAAATTGGGTAAAGGAAGGGATTGGAAATCCTTTTCTTTAGTGTTACTTTTTTATTTTTTATGTTTGTATCTTAGACCTACAATAGCCTTATTTCCAATACTGTTATTTGTTTATTTACTAGTAATTAAATACCCTTGGAAATTAATGTTGAAACAGGTAGGGGTCGCAAGTATTCTTTTATTAGTCCTTTTAGGCCCGTGGTGGATTAGAAATTACATCCAATTTGACGAATTTATCCCTTTATCTGGCGGCTCAGGGAATCCGCTATTGTTAGGTACTTATCAGGGAAGAGGATTTCCCGATGAGCCTATAGATCCAATTTTAAAAAGGATTGATGAAAAAACCAAAGGGGAAAATAGTTATTATAATATGAAGGAACAAGAAAAAGTTGCAAAGGAAAGAATAAAGGAATGGGTTACCACTAATCCAAAAGACTTCCTTTATAGCTTGTTTGTATTAAAACCGAGGATACTTTGGGAAACCCAATTTTATTGGATAGAAATATTTCGTGTAAAAGCGGATATTATAAATAAACTAAGTAAAATAATGTTGTTTGCTGGATTTGTAGGAGTGCTTACTTCATTTACCAAAGAGCGATATTCAAGGGTAGAAATTTTATTTATTATCTTGATTTTAGGTTATTTCACTTTGTTAAATAGTTATTATTTTGCTTACGATCGATACAATTTACCTCTTATGCCGTTAGTTTTTATTTTTGCCTCGTATATTCCATATTATATTTACCGGAAGATAGTACAAAGATAGTTTGATTTTTTACTTTATATGCTTGTAGCAGGTATTTACACCTCTACAAGCATTTTTGCATTTTTAGATGAAGAAGGAAATTGTAAAGGGATATATAACATATTGGAACTATGATACCAACCAAAACCAAAGGAAAAATAAACTTTGATAGGTCTTTTTTATTATGTTTCT